>VGFD01000249.1 GCA_016868975.1 Armatimonadota bacterium
CGAGGCGGTGGTGGCGCGGCTGGGCCAGAAGCCGGAGATTTTGAAGCCGGTCGAGTACAAGGCCGAGGAAACCGGCGCGGTCAAGAAAATCGAGCTGAAGAAGCGGCCGCGCGCGAAAAAGGAACTGGTCGGGGTGGACGTGTTCATCGACGAGCACGAGCCGAACGCCGAAGCACTCGCGAAAAAACTGCAGCCGCTCACGACCGAGGGCCTCAAGATGCTGATGATGACCAATCGCGGCGTGAAAGTGTGGCCGGGCGGCTTCGCTGAGACGTTTTGCAGCGACCACTGGCGGGTCCGCTACATGGGCCCCGAGGGCGACGAAAAGCCCATCACGCACGCCGACATCTCCCGCCTGCTGGCCCGCTTCTCCGAGCACGGCGTGGATTACATCAAGACGGAGAACCTCTACACCTTCGACGGCCAGGCCGGCTACTCGCTGGGGCAGGGGGAGTAGAGCCCGTCCCGCTGATGCAGGCGGAGTAGCCCGTCCCAGTGGGGCAGGCGGAGTAGCCCGTCCCGCTGATGCCGCACGCCAATCGCGGCCAACCCGCAACCACACCCGCCCGCGACCGACCGCGGGCGGGTTTCCAACGCAGAACGACGCAGCGTCTTACGACGGACACCGCGCACAGTAGCCTGGCAGCGACGGACACCGCGCACAGTAGCCTGGCAGCGACGGACACCGCGCACAGTAGCGTGGCGGATCCGCCGGTCTATTTCTTCGCCGGAATTTCAGCGTCTCGCCCGCGACCGGACCGTTGCTCGGCATGATGGTCAGGAATTTCGCGTCGACGGTGGGGCGCATTCCCAAAAAGATGCAGCAGACATCAAGACGCTAAAGAGCACGGCGTACGGCGGACCTGACATGCATGAAGACGGTCCCCCTTCGCTCCTGGCCACCTCGCGCCCGACCGATGCCGATCGATATGTACGTCATCGGGGCAAAAGAAGACCAAACTGATCGGCATCGCGGCGCGAGCGGACGGCCGCGAGCCAGCGGCGCCCCCCATTCACGCGGCCCCCCGACCGATGCCGATCGATATGTACGTCATCGGGGCAAAAGAAGACCAAACTGATCGGCATCGCGGCGCGAGCGGGCGGCCGCGGGCCAGCGGCGCCCCCCATTCACGCGGCCCCCGACCGATGCCGATCGATATGTACGTCATCAGGGCAAAAGAAGACAAAACTGATCGGCATCGCGGCGCGAGCGGGCGGCCGCGGGTCAACGGCGCCCGCTGGCGATGCTGGTCCGCATTCACTGGGCGCATTCCCGAAAGGGCGCACCAAACATGAGGGACGTTCAATTCAGGAGAATCGTGTCCGGCGACCTGACGGGCATGAAAACGGGGATGCTCCCTCGACGGTGTAGGTGCCGTCCTCGGTGAAGCGCTTGGGAAGATTGAGCTCTGGCGCGATCTGATCGTACGAAATGCGGTAATTTCCACCCCGCGTGACGAAGCTGCCGGTGGCTACCGGGCGCCGCTCGCCGCCCACGTGCACGTACTGCGCAAAGCTATCGGATTCCGTGTTCGTGTATTTCAGCGGGCACGGCATGGAAGTGGACGGCAAGACGTATTTGCTCACCAGGGAGTCCGACCCGCGTCACGTCCGGATTCTCGTAGGCGTTTATCCAGACGACAACAGCGTATTGCTTGCCCTCGGACCAGGCGGCGCGGCCAGCAAGGTGAGCAGCAGCAAAATACCAATACGGCGACCACTTTGTTCGCCGCATCGGGACGAATTCATTCGTTGAGCCAGATGTATCTCGCGATCAGGATTACCGCCAGAATTCCCATCACCGGATGAATCTCGCGGGCGCGCCCAGAAAGTGCCTTGAGGGCAACAAATGAGATAATCCCGAAACTGATGCCGTTGGCGATGCTGAAGGTGAACGGCATGGCGACCATGGTAAGGAACGCCGGAATGACCTCGCTGTAATCGTCCCAGTTGATCTGGTTGAGGTGGGTGGCCATCATGGCCCCCACCAGAATCAACGCCGCGGCCGTCGCGGCGCCCGGCACCGCTGACGCAAGCGGCCACAGGAAGACGCTCAGCGCGAACAAGATCCCCACGACGACGGCCGTGAAGCCCGTGCGGCCGCCCTCCTCGATGCCGGCCGCCGACTCGATGTACGCCGTCGTAGTGCTCGTCCCCAGGGCCGCGCCCACCGTCGTCGCGACTGCGTCGGCCGCGAACGCTTCGTTGCCTCGCGGCAGGTTGCCGTCCTCGTCGAGGTAGCCGGCGCGGTCCGCCAGTCCGATGAGGGTCCCCGCCGTGTCGAAGATCTCCACGAACAAAAACGTGAACACGATGGCCAACGCGCCCATGGAGAGCGCGCCCTTCACGTCCATGGCCAGGAAGATGTCCGTCGGCATTACCGGGGCGGCGATGGGCGATCCCCCGGGCAACCCCGCGAAGGCGGCGAATCCGTCCGCGGTCTTAAACACCGGGGCGTGGCTCAAGACCGCCAGGAGGCTGCCGAACACGATCCCGAACAGAATCGCCCCGGGGACCTTGCGGATGAGCAGCACGCTGGTCAGCAGCAGCGTCGCCGTGGCGATGAGCACCCGCGCGTCGTTCATGCGGCCCAGCGTGACGTGAGTGACCGGGTGCGAGGCCACCACCCCGCCTGCTGGAGGCCGATCATGCACAGAAAAATCCCGATGCCGGCGGCGGTGGCGTACTTCAAGTTGCGCGGGATTGAGTTGACCACCGCCTGGCGGATGCCGCCGAACGAGAGCACCAGGAAAATGATGCCCTCCACGAAGACCGCTCCCAGCGCGATCTGCCAGGGGATTTTCTGGGTCAGGCAGACCGTGTACGTGAAGTAGGCGTTGAGGCCCATCCCCGGGGCGGTTGCGAAGGGGTAGCGCGCCATCACCCCCATCACGATGGAGCCGATGGCGGAGGCCATGGCGGTGGCGAAGAGCAGCTGGCCGAAGGCGTTCGGAACCTGGATGGCTTTCGACAAGATGTCCGGGTTCACAAAAAGGATATAGGACATGGTCAGGAAAGTGGCCATGCCCGCCCGCACCTCGCGGCCCACCGTGGAGCCGCTGGCGGTGATACCGAAATAGCGGTCCAGCATGCGGTCAGTATACCCGCTTATGGTAGGAAATTCAAGCACAAAGGGCTCCACCGGTATCGACACCTTACTCAGAATTATGCAGGAATGGCGTCATTACAAGCGCAATTACCTTGAGTCAATTCCGCTCAGAGGGGACACTGGGGGCCTTGGACGCCATCCGGCTGCAAATCGAAAAGGTAGAAGCCACCCGCGACTACAGCGCCGCGGTCACGCAGTGGCGACGCGCGCTGGAGGCCATCCGCCGCCCGGCCGGCAAGTTCCGGCCAATTCTGGGCCAGGAAAAACCCCGGAGCGGGTTGAGGCGCTGCGCTTCGTGGGCGTGGTGCTGGGCCTCATGCGGCGCCGCCACGAGGCGATGCATTATTTGCAGCGCGCGCTTACGCTGGCCCACGAGCTGGGCTACCGGCTCGGCGAGGCGAGAGTCTGCAACAGCGTCGGGCAGGCGTTCATGGAATATGCGCATCCCGCGCTGGCCATCCATTATTTCGAGCGCGGGCTGAAAATCTGCGATCAGCTCGGCGCCCGCGTGGAAAGCGCCGCGCTGCTCGGCAAGCTGGGCCAGGGATATCTCGCGGAGGAGCGGTTCAGCGACGCGGTGACTATTTTCCGCCGTGATCTGGAATTATCGCGCACCTCGGGAAATATCCGCGTGCTCGGGCACTCGCACTTAAACCTCGGACAATCCCTGTCCGGCGGCCGAACCGACGAGGAGGCGCTGAGCGCGTTCCGCGAGGCGGTGCGCTGCTTCGAGCAGGTGGACGATCAGTCGAACCTGGGACGCGCGCTGCTCGAATTGTGCAAGACGCAGCTCCGCCTGGGAAATTACCCGGAGGCCGAGCACGCGAGCCGCACCGCGCTGGGCATCCTCCAGTCGTTCAAGCATTCGGCCTCAGGGGTCGCGCAGGCGCACGCACTGGTGGCGACCACGCTGCGCCACGCGGGACGAGCGTCGGAGGCGCTGCCCAGCTTCGACGCCGCGCTCAAGCAGTTTGAGGACTCCGGACCCACGGCGGAGCACGCGTATTGCCTTTTTGAGTACGGCCGCGCGCTGGCGGCGCTGGAGCAGAAGACGGAGGCCGCGGCCCGCTTCGGCGCCGCGGTGCAGATGGCGGTAAAGCTCAGCCTGCGCGGCGCCACCACGCGCTACCTGGACGCGCTGGCCGCGGAGGACGACGCCGGCGCGTTGAGCGCGCTGATGATGAGCGTCCTCGGGCCCGGCGAGGAGATGCTGCGCCCGGAGCCGGCTGTCGTAGGGGGATAATCCCCAGGGCACGAAATTTGCTTTCCCCGGGAGAGTCGTGATGACCGAGTTGCTGGTTGGCACCCGCAAGGGCACTTTCATCTTCCGCGCGGACGAGGCGCGCGGCAAGTGGACCTCGGACGGCCCGCACCACGCGGGAACGCCGGTCGAATACGTGAGCGGGCGCGGAAGCGGGCGCTACGCCTCGGTCACCGACGGGCACTTCGGCCCCCACATTTCCCGCAGCACGGACGGCGGCAAGACGTGGGAGCGCCTTCCCGCCAGCCCGCGTTTTGAGGCGTCGCGCGGCAAGACCGTGGAGCGGGTGTGGATCGTCGAGGCCATCGGGGACGCGCTCTATGCCGGCGTCGATCCCGCCACGCTCTTCGTGTCGCGCGACGACGGCGTGTCCTGGGAGGAGGTGCGCGGCCTCGGCGACCATCCCACCCGCGACCGCTAAAACCCGGGAGCGGGCGGGATGTGCCTGCACAGCATCGTCGTCGACCCGGGACGTCCGGAGCGGATGTGGGTGGCGATCTCCTCGGCCGGGGTGTTCTACACCGAGGACGCCGGCGCGACGTGGGGCGCGCGCAACAAGGGCATCCGTGCGTATTTCTTTCCGGAGGACAAGTTCCCCGAGGTCGGCCAGTGCGTGCACAAACTGGTGTCGCACCCATCCCGCCCCGACGTGCTGTACGCGCAGAACCACGCGGGGAACGGCCAGGGCGGCGTGTACCGCAGCGACAACGGCGGCCTGGAGTGGCGCACCATCGAGGAGGGTCTGCCGGCGGTGTTCGGTTTCCCCATCGCGGTGCATCCCCACCAGCCGGACACGATCTACGTGATTCCCGAGAAGGCGGATTCGGAGCGGGTCACGCCGGAGGGCAAGCCGACCGTGTACCGCTCGCGCGAAGGCGGCAAGACCTGGGAGCCGAAGCGCCAGGGACTGCCCGACGGGGCGTGGCTGAACGTGCTGCGGCAGGCGATGTGCACCGATTCCGCGTCGCCGGCCGGAGTGCATTTCGGAACCTCCACCGGGCAGTTGTTCGGCAGCGTCGACGAGGGCAAGACGTGGCGGATGCTGGCGGACTGCCTGCCGCCGATTTACAGCGTGCGGGCGGTTTGCTAGCGATCCGCGGCGCAAGTCTGATCATGAATTGGAGCCCCGGGCGCGGACCACTAAGCCCAAATCGGTTTGATCGTGTCGCGCGACACGCCCGGGTCAGTCGTTGTTGCGTAAGGCGAAGCTACTTGTGTCGCGCGACACTCAGCGGTCCGCGGCGCAAGTCTGATCATGAATTGGTGCACCTCAGTTGTCACGGCAGTACCAGATGCCGCGGTGCTCGGCGTCGCCGCAGGCCGGCCACTGCTGGTAGTCGGGGCACACTTCAGGGACGAGCGGGGTCCAGGAGGCGCCAACCTCCAACGTCAAGAGAAGCGAGAGAATGATCAGCAGGCTCGCCAGGCCACGCCGCCGCCAAAACCAGAGTCCCATTGTCGCCTCCTACCAATTTGATGATGATTCTGATGGTTATTTTGATAATGATTGTCAAACTCAACGTCATGATTCGGCGGGTCGGTGGGATTTCCTTCAAGGGGGACGTCCCCGCAGGGCTGACGCCGATAGGGAATCCACGGTCCGCGGATTGTCGCCTGGGGAAACCGCGGTTCGAAGGTCTTGACAGGGACCCGATTTGTCGTCATTCTTATGAAAGTTCGATTGCGGAGTGGAAAGTCTTGATGTCGGACGTGGGCACGAGCGGGCCCTGGATTCCCAATGCGACGACCACCGGGATCCCTGGCGGGTCCTGGCGTTCGCTCACGGTTGCCACGCCCTGGGTGATCGAGGATTCCGCCACGGTATCCTCAACGACGTTGCCCCCGCCGCCGGAGACGGCTTCGTCTACCGAGGAGGTGGCCGCGCAAGGCCGCACCACGGGGAGCATCGTGGCCGCAGCGGTGATTGGCGTGACGGCCATGCTGCTGCCCATTCTGAGCGCGGCGATATCGGTCACCCCGCCGCCGGCCTCGACGCAGACGATCACCATGGAGACTCCGCCAGCGTCCACGAAGACGCCCAGTGTTGCGCCCGACTGGCATCCGCGGCTGCTCTCCGATCTGGCGCCGACGACCACGGGCGCGGGTGGCTACCTCTTCTCGGAGGGCACGGCATCGCGATTCTTCTCGCTCCCCTCCGCGGTGGTCGGCGAGGCGCCGGACGCGGGGCAGATCGGTGCGCTGCAGCAGTGGCCAGACCTTCGCGAGTGGCCATCCCTGGAGGCGGCAAACCCGCCGGAAAAGTTGCGCCAGCAGGCGCGCACCTATCCCACGCCGCCCACGCACCGCACCGACTACACCGCCAACCGCGTGAACTACAGCGCGCTGATCTCCAACGCGGAGTTCGTGGACAAAACGGCGATGAGCGCCGCGGACATCCAGACCTACCTGGAGTCGGTGAAGTCCTACCTCGCGGGCTTCACCGAGAACGGTCGGACGGCGGCGGAGATTATCGCGGAGTCGAGCGTGGCGCACCAGATCAATCCGCGCATCATTCTCACGACGATGGAGAAGGAGACGAACCTGGTGTCGCGCGCCGGCCAGCCCGAGCGCTGGCGGCTGCGCTCGGCGATGGGCTTTGCGTACAACGACAGCGGCAGCTCGGCGGGGCGCCGCTCAACCTTCACCTACCAGGTGGAGCAAGGCGCCAGGCTGCTTCGCGAGTTGTACAACGAAGGCACCGCGATGGCGTTTCCGGCCAGCAAGAAGGTTGACTATGGGCGGCGCACCATCAAGGTAAACAACGCGGCCACCTGGGCGCTGATGCGCTACACGCCGCACACCCGGGACACCAAACTGCGCCAGATCGGCGGCGGAAATCACGCGTTCCGGGTAATACTCGAGCGCATGTACGGCGAGAATCGCGAGGGTCTCGGCGACCGGAAGCTAGCGGATGGTGCAAGTGCCCATTGATATTCCAGCGTGGTCGCAGCCGCAAGCCAGACTTCGTGGTCATGCGGCGGGAGAATTTCCCGTCGCGGGACGTTGCGAACCCAGATGACCATTCACCGACCTGAGGACTTCATCTCGCCGCTGTGCCGCGCGGTGACGGACTTGATGCACTGACCATGCTGTGCCAGATGCGGGGAGTGTCTGCGCTGGCGACCGGGACCTGGCTTCTGGTTTGTTGCATGCTGACGGCGGCCGCGCGGGGACATTCCGAGGCGGTGCTCTGGTGCATCGCGGCGGTCCTGCTGCTGGCGGTGGTGCCGGTCCCTCGCGGCCGTATTCTCTGGGTGCTCGACCGCACCGCCCGAGCGAGTCTGTGGGGCGCCATCGCGGGTGGTCTGCTGATCGTTCTTGGCTGGCCCTATGGTGCCACGAGCTACGTGCCGGATGAGGTGGTGCGCGATTTCGTTCTGGTGGCTCTGCTCTTCTGGGGCATGGAAGGCGCGCTGATCGGGGGACGTATCGGAGAGTGCTGGGTGCGCAGGTGCCGGCCGGAAGCCGTCATCGTGTACGGAATGGCAGTGGTGCTGGGCGCGTTCTTCGCTCTC
>VGFD01000250.1 GCA_016868975.1 Armatimonadota bacterium
CCAGCAGCACCGCGAGAATCGGGGACAGCGCCGCGAGCGAGAGCACGGCGTAATTCCGCAGGTGCTGCACTCCCAGACCGCTGGCCCGTCCCATGCGCGAGCCGTACTGGTAGGCAAACGATTCCCACTGGTGAGTCGCATTCCAGTAAAGAAACGGGCTGAACACGACGAGCGCAACGCCCACCGCCAGCCACGGCTCCCAGGAACGCAGCCACCTGCGCCAGTCCGGAAACAACACCAGCGCCACGAACAGCGCCGGCAGCAAGTACAGTCCGGTGAGCTTGCAGAGGCCCGCCATTCCCGCCGCCGCGCCCAGCAGCAGCCACCAGCCGCGCCCGTCGCCGCGCAGCGCGCGCCATCCCGACCACAAGAACACGCTGGTCGCGAACAAGAGCGACGAGTCGGGAAACACCGCGATGCCGGCCACCGAAAACAGCGGAATGGCCAGCGGCAACGCGCCGCCCCAGAATGCCGCCCGCTCCGAGCCGGTCGCCTCGCGCGTGGCGTCGTGCAGAAACCACGCCAGCGCCGTGGCCATCAGCACGAACGGCGCGCGGATGGCAAAGGTCCCGTGGCCGAACAGCGCGACCGACGCCGCCACGATCCACCCCACCATGGGGGGATGGTCGTGATAGCCGGCCGACAGGTGGCGCGCATACTCCCAGTAATACGCTTCGTCCCCACTCAGGGGGATGGCGGCGGCGGCCAGAGCGCGCACAAGGGTCGCGCAGGCGAGCAGGGCGAGGAACGCCCAACGATACGGAATGGCGCTCCGGAGCGGGTCGGACACGGCCAGCCTGATTCGTGCCGGGGGCCCGCCATCCTGCTTCGCCAGCAGGGCGTGACCGTGTTGAAGGCCGTAAGCGGCCGTCTCCTGATCGAAGGAGCGGCGGCGGACATACTCGAAGTGCGTATGCCGCCTGCCGCAAGCAGGAACGGCCTACCTGGAGGACGCGCCCTTGAATTGTCCGGCCTGTTCGTCGGAGATGGATTCCCTCAACTACGGTCGTATCGAGCTCGACCAGTGCCCCGGTTGCGAGGGCATGTGGTTCGACCAGGGCGAGCTGCAACAGGTCTCCAACTTGATGGACGATTGCGCGCGCGCCTTCAAAGTCGATCCATGGGAAGAAATTCGAAAGATGTCGGTGACCATCGGAGCGCGGCAGTGCCCGCGCTGCCGCGCTCCGATGGGCGTCGTGTGCTATCCCCATCCGCGCCTCGAGGTGGACGTCTGCCTGCTGTGCGCGGGCGTCTGGCTTGACGCCGACGAGCTGAACAAGATCCTCCAGTACATTGACGACCAGATGTCGCCGCACGAGACCCGGACGCGCGACGACGCGGAAGCGGCGGCCCCCGAGCCCGCCCGCGCGCCCGCCGCCACAGCCCAGGCGTCCGCTCCGGCCCAACAGCCCAGGCGCGACGTGTCCAACGTGCTCGGCTTCGTGCAACAATCAGTGTGGGACAACATGCCGAAAATTCGAGAAAAGGGGCGGGAAGAGCCATGAGCCGCCACAAGAAATTTCCAAAAAACGAGCCCCCGGAGAAATTTGGCGAGGAACCAGCGGAGGAGGCTCCGCCGGAGTGGCTGGTGAAAGCGCACGAGAAGCACGAGCGCAAGCAGCAGCAGTATGCCGCGATGTTCGATGGCGCGCGCAGTGCGGTGGAGCGGAAGAAAGAAGAGCTGTCCGGGCTCTTCGACAACATCCCCGCTGAGGGTGAAGACACAGAGCCGGTCCCCGACCTGTTCAACGACGCCGCCAAAGACTGGCAGGAGCGCCAGAAGTCGCTGGGCGGCCTTTTCGGGGACGCGGTGAAGAAAAAAGAGCAGGAGCGCGAGGCGCTCAAGAACCTGTTTGGCGAGCGGCCCTCCAAGCCGGGTTTTAAAAAGCGCTAGAATGGATCCCGCTTTTCAACGTCTGGTCGCGGACGCGAAGACGCGCATCCACGAGATCAGCGCTGAGGAGGTCCGCGCGAAGCAGGAAGCCCGCGAGCACTTCCACCTCATCGACGTGCGCGAAGACCAGGAGTGGGCCCGCGGCCGCGCGGCCGGCGCGAAGCACCTGGGCCGCGGCGTGCTGGAGCGAGACATCGAGACGACCATCCCCGGCCTCGACGCGCCCATCGTTCTCTATTGCGGCGGCGGCTATCGGTCCGCCCTCGCCGCGGACAGCCTCCGCCTCATGGGATACACCGCGGTCAGCTCCCTGGCCGGCGGCTGGAAGCGCTGGCGCGAGCTGGGCTATCCCACCGAAGGCGCGGACGAGCGCCCGCGGCATCCGCCCGGGGGATTGTGGCCCTAGCGCGCCACTCAGTACCCGGGCGGCGCGGCGTTCGGATTGACCGTGGCCGGAAGTCCCTGGCCTTCCTGGCCGCCCGGAATTGCAGGGCCCCCACCGGCCGGGGGCGTTTGCTGGTTGCCGCCCACCGGCTGCGCGCCTCCGCCCGGCGCGGGCTGCGCGCCGCCCGGTTGGCCCGGCGATGAGGCCGGAATCACCGTGGCAGGCGGCGCGGTCGTAGCGTTCGGCGCGTAGACCGGGGTGGGGAAGGACCGTTCGGGCGGCGGCGCGTTCGGATTAATGGGCGTCTGTGGCGCCTGCGGTGTCTGTGGCGGCTGGCTTACCAGCCCGGGCTGGTAAGGGGGCACCTGTGGCTGGGCCGGCTGGTTCACGGCCGGCGCGATCGGACGCTGGGGCGCGGCCGGCGCGGAGGGGCGGTTCGGCGCCCCAGGCGGAGGACCCTGGGGTCCAGCCTGTCCCGGCGGGGAACCACCAGACCCGGCCTGGCCGGGGGGAGGAGGCGAAGCGGGCGGCGGACCGCCCTGACCGGGACCTCCCGGCGGCGCGCCGCCGGGCCCATCGGGCGGCGGACCACCCGGCCCGGGATTGCCGGGCATGGCGCTTCCCGCCACGTTCACCGCGCCCACGCCGCCAATGCTGTACTGCTGATTCCACTTGTCCCACTCGTCGACTTTGCTCTCGGGGATGGCCTCCGGCGGGAACAACTGGTCGTCGTTCACTTTGGCGAGTTGGCCCTGCTCCACCGTCACCTTGTCGCTCTTCTTGGCGCGGCCGGACATTTCGACCTTGCCCTTGAAGACCTTGACCGTGGTAACGTCGTAGTAATTCTGGTCGCGCTCGAACACGACTTCGAACACCGAACCGGGATCCGAAGTGATCTTGGCGGTGCGCGCGGTGACCGTCATGCTGAAGGTGGGCGTCGCCTGCACCCACATCCGGCCCGGCGACGGCATGTCCGCCTCCACGGTCACCTTCTCGCCTTCCATTCGCATGGCGCCAAACGTCACGACGCTCTCGGAGCTGAAACGGAGATTGGCGCCGCCGTCTTTGAACGCGATCACGCTGTCATTTACCATGCCCATCATGACCTGGTCGCGGGGACTGACGTCGCCGCCGACCGGCAGCAGCAGGTACTCGGTGGATCCGGACGGCTGGCGACGCGCTCCCTCGCCGTTATGCAGCGTTCCGGTGATGTCCCGGGCAACGGCATTGGCGCCGGCTTCGGTCGGCTTCCGCATGGAGAGCAGCCCGGCCACGATAATGACGACTACGACCACGCCCACCGCGATAAGAGCGGGCTTTTTCTTCAAATCGAGCTTCATGTTGATGGGAGACACCTCGACGGGATTATAGCAAACCCGTCCGAGGGGCTTCAATTGAAGAAGAGTTGTAGAAAACAGCGTACTGCCGCGTGTTTCGCTTCAGGCGAAGCTACTTGCTGTTGCGCGCCACGCCCGGGCCAATCGTTGTCCCGTAAGGCGAAGTTACTTGTGTCGCGCGCCACTAAGCGCCGATCAGTCCCAGCGGGCCGGGTGGATCGAGACGGCGGTTGGCCCCGGTGAGCACCAGGAGGCGCGCGAACTGGGGCTTGCTGTTGATGACCGACATGCGGGCGCCGCGGGCGCGCACCGTCTCCAGGGTGCGCATCAACTCGCGCAGACCGGAGCCGTCAATGAACTGCACTTCTTGCATGTCCACGAGGTAGCGGGTCGCGGGCTTGGAGGCTGCCTCGTCGAGCGCCCCACGGATCTGCGCGGCGCCTTCCAGATCGAGCGTACCCCATGGCTTCAGCACCGCAATGTCGTCTTTGAGATCGTAAGTCAGGCCGGCCATCGATTCCCCCACGGTGCTCACTCTCGTTTTCCTCCGGAATGCCCCCGCCAACTCAGCTTGTGAGCCCTATTCTATCGCGTCCGGCCTGGGATGTCAACGCAAATTCGGCCGCCCTCACCCCGCCCGACTTGATGAATTTCCTTCAATTAGGTATGCTGTCCCCGGAACGGATTCTCAAGCGAGGAAGGAACCGCATGCTCGACCGCCGACAGATCCTCAAGAACATCGTGCAGCTCAAGCGGGCCGACCGCCTCGACGTCCTGCGCGACGGGATCCTTCGCATCAAGCGGCAGGTCTCCACCGCGCCGGAGGCGATCGACGACGGCGTGGTGCGGGTCAGCCGCAAATACCTGATCGAGGAATTGCAGCAGATCGCCGAGTCGCAGACCCTGGAGCGCGCCCGCTACTACCTGGAGCGCGTCGAGAAGGGGGTCACCGAGACCCGCACCGGCAAGATCAACGACATCAACCTCAACCGCTGGAAAGAGTACGAGGACATCTACACTGACAGCCTGTGGATCGTCCCCCGGCGCGAGTCCTCAGGCGTGCACACGGCCGGCTACTGGGGCAACTTCATCCCCCAGATCCCCAATCAGATGATGCGCCGCTACACCCGGCCCGGCGACTGGGTGCTGGAAGCCTTCAGCGGCTGCGGCACCACCCTCATCGAGGCCCAGCGCCTGGGCCGCAACGCGCTGGGCATCGAATTGCAGCCGCACGTTGCCGAGCGGGCCGCCGCGCTGGTGGCGGCTGAGCCAAATCCCCACAAGGTGATCACCGACGTGCTGTGCGGGGATGCCAGCGCGGCCCCGGTCGGCGCCGCCCTCGCGCGGCACGGCCAGAAGCGCGCCCAGTTGCTGATCATGCACCCGCCCTACCACGACATCATCCGCTTCAGCGAGGACCCCCGCGACCTGTCCACCGCGGCGTCCCTGGAGGGATTTCTTGACGGGATGGCGGCCGTCGTGCGCAACTGCGCCCCCTACCTGGAGGGCGGACGCTATTTCGCGCTGGTCATCGGGGACAAGTATGCCGGCGGCGAGTGGATCCCCCTCGGCTTCTACACGATGAGCCGCATTCTCCAGGAAGGCTTCTCGCTGAAAAGCATCATCGTAAAGAATTTCGAGGAGACGACCGGCAAGCGCCGCCAGAAAGAGCTATGGAAATACCGCGCGCTGGTGGGCGGCTTCTACATCTTCAAGCACGAGTACATCTTCTTGTTCAAGAAACCGCGCTGAGCGTTTCCTTGAGCACCTCGGCGGAGCGCTGCAGCGCCATCCGCTCCTTGTCCCACAGCGCGATCTCAACCAGCTCTTCCACGCCGCCCCGACCGATGCGGGTGGGCAGACTGAGGCAAATGTCCTTGATGCCGAACAGCCCGTTTTGCAGGCTCGAGACCGGCAGGATCGCCTTCTTGTCGAGCGCGATGGCTTCCACCACCTGCTTGATGCCCAGGCCCACCGCGTAGCCCGCGCCGCCTTTCAGGGAAATCACCCGGGCGCCGCTCTTCTTCGTCTGGTCGAAGATCGCGGCCACCTCGTTGGGGCGATAGGACGGCAGGCTCGAAAGCGGCACCCCGTTCACCGCCGCCGAGGACCAGATGGGCACCATGCTGTCCCCGTGCTCCCCCAGGATCAACGCGGATATCTGGGTGGCGTCCACTCCCAGGGCGTCCGCCAGGTGCGAGCGGAAGCGCGCGGTGTCGAGCACCGTCCCCAGGCCGATGACCCGGGACGGGGCGAAAATCCCCGACTGCACGGCGAGGTGCGTGAGGATGTCCACCGGGTTGCTCACCACGAAGAGGATGCAGTCCTTTGCCAGCGAGGCGTTGCGCATCTCGTCGAGCACCCCGCGGAAGAGCGCCACGTTGCGGTTGATGAGGTCGAGCCGGCTCTCGTCGGGCTTGCGGCGCAGCCCCGCCGTCACGACCACCACGTGGGCGCCGGCGCAGGCTTCGAAACCGCCTCCGACGATGCGGCTGGCCGAAGCGATCGAGCTGCCGTGGCGCAGGTCGAGCGCCTCTCCCTCGGCAAGTTCCCGGTTGACGTCCACGATGGCGATCTCGCTCATCAGGCCGCCGATCTGCAAGGCATAGGCCGCGTTGGATCCGACGCGGCCGCCGCCGCCCACAATGGCAACTTTCATGGGGGCGGGCTTCCCAGGGGGGCTCGGGAAATCCTGTCGTAGTCTATTCGATGGGGTCGATGACGCGCCCGTCGGGCTCGCGGCTCAAGCGCTCCTCCAGCGTACCTGGCTCGAACCACGCGCCGTTCGTCGACCAGAACAACTCGGTCACCTCGATGCGGGACGCGCTGCCGGGCAGGGGCGCGTAGGGGGCGGCGTTGCGCACCACCTGCAGAGCGCGGGCGGCCTCGTCGGGCGTCCCTGAAGTCTTCACCAGCGACGCGTTGAGCAGCGATCCGTCGCGGCCGATGGTGTAGTGGACGACCGTCCACACGTGCGGCGGCACGTAGCGGAAGTAGATGGCGTCGCCGTCGTTGCGCCGGATCTGCGAGGAAAGGTACTCGTTGTAGGACTTGTCCTCGCCCTTTGGAACCCCGGGGATGCCGCGCTGGGCCACCTTCACCATCCCCGGGCCGCGTCTGGGATCTTCCTTCATCTGCGCGCCAGGCTTGAGGCCCTCGCTGCCCTTTGCGGTGCCCTCGAGCTGGTCGTTCCAGCCGTCGATGCGGACCGGGGTTCCCACCCAGGTCAGGCGCCACTGCTGGTCGGACTGCGTCCCGGCCTGCTCGCCGTTCGCCTTAGCGCCGGCGGCGTTCGTGTCGCCCTTGCGCTGCGCCTGGGCGTGCACTTCGTCCACGATGATGGGCGCGAACACCAGCAAGAACACGGCGATGAGGTGTACCACGTAGGAGCTTCCGAAGCCGTGCGAGGCGAACGAGCGGCGCACCGACAGGGCCTGCGGCCGGATGCTTCGCTGGCGCGCGGAGAGGAACGCGTCGAGGGCGCCCACGACCTCCCAGATGATGACCAGGCCGAGCAAAATGGGGACGAGCATCCACTTCTGCTCGACGGCCGCCACGATTTGCTCGGGGGAATCGAGCGCGGGCACGATGCCCAGCGCCATCAGCCGCTTGAGCGTCTCGACCGGGTGGAACACGAAGAAGTACGCAAGATAGTACAGCGCGAGGTTGAAGGCCGCGATGACCATGAAGACGACGGCCTTCGTGCGCTCGCCGTTGTAGAGCTGGCCCACGCCGGGGATGAAGCCGAGGCTGCCGGCGATCCACGGGTTGCGGCCCATTGGCGCCGCCGGAAGGCGCAGCGGTCCGCTCCACAGCGGCGGCGGCGTCGCCAGCATGCGTCCCCCGAAGGACGGCGAGCGGCGGCGCGCTTCGCGGCACCGCCAGATGGACCACCCGACCGCGAGGCCGACCACGAGGAAGCAGAGGCCGTAACTCAACTTCGAGGTCGTGAAGGCAAACACGTCGTAGACGCCGTGCAGAAGAATGGCCAGGCCGAGGCCCGTCAGCGGAAGATTCGCGTCGTTCC
This sequence comes from Armatimonadota bacterium, assembly GCA_016868975.1. Classification (GTDB taxonomy): domain Bacteria; phylum Vulcanimicrobiota; class Xenobia; order RGZZ01; family RGZZ01; genus VGFD01. Next base: position 7,644 of record VGFD01000250.1, read on the forward strand.
AGCGGACGGACTTCCGGGTGCGGGCCAGCCCCAGGTAGGCTCCCATGATCACGCCGCACGCGGCGTGCAGCGGAACCGCCGTGAAGGCGCGGGCCCAGGCGGTCCCCATTCCGCCATGCGCGACGTACATGACGTTCTCGGCGGTGGCGAATCCGGTGGCGATGGCCCCGGCGAACAAAATGCCGTCATACTCCTCGCCAAACCACTTCGAGCGGCCCGGTCCGGCGTAGA
>VGFD01000251.1 GCA_016868975.1 Armatimonadota bacterium
CTATTGCCCGTTTTTTTGATATCGTGAAGACATACGAGGTGCTCGACGCGCGCGCCCGCCTGCCGCAGTTCGTGCGCCACCTCGACCTGCTGATGGAAGCTGGCGACAATCCCGCGATGGTGGAAGCCGATCCCGACGAGTCCGCGGTGGCGGTCCTCACGGTGCACAAATCCAAGGGCCTGGAGTTTCCCGTGGTGTTCGTGGTGGGCGCCACGGACGGGAAATTTCCCACCCGGCCCCGCGCCGAGGCCATGCCGCTGGCGGCCGAGCTTGTTCCACTGGTCGAGACTGGCACCGAGCAACACGTCCAGGAGGAGCGCCGCCTCTTCTACGTCGCCATGACCCGCGCGAAAGACGCCCTCCACCTGTTCAGCGCGCGCGACGCCGGGGCGCGGCGGGCGCGCAAGGTCAGCCCTTTCGTGGGTGAGGCGCTCGACTCGGAGAAGGAGGCGGCCGCGCCGGCCCGCACCTCCCCCGGCGAGATGCTGCTCCGCTACTCCGAGCCGGCCGTCGCCCCCCAGACGGTGCCCGGTCCCCTGGCGCCCGACGACCTTCTGGTGCTTTCCCACAAGCAGCTCGACGACTACCTCACCTGCCCGCTCAAGTACAAGTTCGTGCACGTCCTGCGCGTGCCGCTCCTGTCCCATCATTCGGTGATTTACGGGCGCGCGCTGCACGAGGCCATCTCCTGGTGCAACAAGAGCCGCCAGCTCCATGCCGAGGGCAAGGCCGAGGCGCCGACCGTGGAGGGCGCCCTGGAGGTCTTCGCGCGGAGCTGGGTCAACGAGGGCTTTCTGTCGCGCGCCCACGAGGAGCAGCGCTTCGCGAACGGCGAGCGGGTCCTGCGCGAATGGGTCGCGCGCGAGTCGGCAGAGCCTCGCGTCCCCACGCTGGTCGAGCAGGAGTTCTCCTTCCAGTGGGGCCGCGACCGCTTCGTGGGCCGCTTCGATCGGGTCGATCGCTGGGACGGCGGCTCGGCCATCGTGGACTACAAGAGCACCGACGTGCGCACCCAGGAGGATGCCGACAAGCGCGCCCGCGACAACCTTCAGCTCAACGTGTACGCGCTGGCCTACGCGGAGCGCTTTGGCGAGTTGCCGGGCTACGTGGAGCTGCAATTCCTCGAGTCCGGGACGGCCGGCCGCGCCCGCAAGTCGCGCCGCGATCTGGAGGAAACGAAGCGCCAGATGGTCTGTGCGGCCCGCGGCGTGCGGGCGCGTGTCTACGCGGCGAAGCCGGACTACAAGGCCTGTCAGGCCTGCGCCTTTTCGGAATTCTGTCCGTCATCCGCCGCGACGGTGCGCGCGTGAGCGACCCCGGCTGGGCGGCGCTGAATCCGGAGGGATGGCGGGTCATCGTCGTGGGCGCCTGGGTGGCCGCCTGCGTTGCCCTGGCCCTGGGACTTGCCCTGCTCGGGCTGGGAGCGTGGAAGCGCTGGCGGAAGGTCGCGCTGGGCGGCGCGCTCCTGGCCCTGGTCGGGGCGGGGATCGCGTGGCCGGCGGCCGCCGAGCGTCGGGCGACGGACGATCTTCTGGCCTGCCGACGCAACGTCGAGGATCTGGCCGGCGGCGCCCGCGCCTTCGCGGATGGCAACCGCGGCGGCCCGCCCCGCCGTCTGGGGCTGCTGGTCCCGTTCTACCTGGCGCGCATGCGCACGTGCCCGGTCGCCGCTACCGACACCTATTCGTCGACCTACGCGGCAAACCAGCACGCCGACGCTTTCACCGTGTACTGCCGGGGAAGCTGGCACCGGGTGGGCGGCCAGCGGCTGTCGGACTTTCCCCGCTGGCTGCCCGGCGAAGGGTTGGTGCCGCCGCCGGGACGGTAATCCCCATGGTGTGAACGCTCTACAGGAACGCCGCTTTCACCTATGGAAGGGAAAACGGCCCAATTTGTTCGTCGAGAAAGAAATCCCCCACAGCACCTGATGTTCATCGAGGAATTAACCGTCAGAGGATACGGCAGGCTCAAGGATTTTCGCATCGAGTCTGCCAAGGGCCTGAACTGCATCTACGGGGCCAACGAGACGGGGAAGTCCAGCGTAGGCAATTGTCTGCGCGATTTGCTGTTGGGCCCGGGCCGCTGGGACGACGAGGTGCAGGGCCCGCGGGCGCCGGAGGCCCGCCCCTGGGACGGGGGGATGTTCCAGGCCCGCGTGCGCTACGTCCTGGAGGACGGGACCTCCTACACCGTGCAGCGCGACTTCGAAGCCGGCACCATTCGCGCCCGAGACAACAACGCGCAGGCTGAGGTGCCGCTTGACGACCCGGGCGGCCCGGCGCCCGGCGCGCGCCCTCCGGAGCCTCTGGCGTTGGGAGCGGCGTCTCCCGAAGCGGCGCCCCCGGTCGACGACGAGGCGCGGCTCACGCTGGACAGTCTCACCCTGGCCGAGCGTGACGTGCGGCAAAAGATCGAGGAGACCGCGGCGCGCCTCACCCCGCTGCAAGAGGAAGCGTCCCGCCACGAGTACGTTTTCCGAAAATCGCAAATGCTGGGATACACCGAGCGGCTCGACCAGGCCCGCAACCACGAGCGCGCGCTGGCCTCGCTGAGGCCGCGACTGCTGGCGGTGGAGCGGTTTGCCAACATGAACACCGACTCGCGGGACGTGGTGGTCCGCAACCAGCAGCGCCTGGAATCGCTGGACGCCGAAATGGGGGACATCCGCAAAAACCTGGAGTCGCTGCAAGAAGTCCGCAAGAGCGTCGGACAGAAGCTGACCATCTACGAGCGATTTTTCACCATCTCCCAGAAGGAAATCGAGACCATCAAGGCGCTCAACCTCGCGGAGGGTCTCTGGCCCGCCGCGTTGGAGGAGAAGCAGCGCAACATTGAGGGGTTTCGCGTCAAGGACGCGGATATCTCGGCGCGCCTCGCCGGCATCGGGGATCGCTTCGTCGATTTTAAGTCCGACGAGGAGTTCGAGTCGCGCATCGGCGGCCTCGAAAAAGAGATCGCGCGCACCGAAGTGCTTTTCAGCCGGGTTTCAGATCTCAAGGAAAATGAGAAGAAAATTGCCGAGCGCGCGGTTACCGCGCGCCGCTTTTTGGGTTGGACAGCAATCATGGCGCTGCTCACCGGCGTGCTGGCCTGGGTCGCCATGGAAACCAATCCGCTGATCTGGTGGGTGGTGGGGCTCACCGTGTGCATGACCGGCGGCTGCCTGTATTTGAAGGTCCGGGAGGATCGCGCCGCCGCGGAAGTGACCCTGGCCAGCGAGCGCATCGGCGGCGAGGTCGAGCGCATGCGCGGCACGGTGGACAAGGCGCGCGACGAGATGCGGGGAATTTTTGACAAATGTCGGGTGACCACCATCAAGGACCTGCGCACCGCCTATCGGGAGTATCGCGCGCTGCAGCGGGATCTTGCCACGGTGCGGGCCTACATCTGGAATTTGGAGCGTGAGATCGAAGCCGGACGTGCCCGTGAGGATCAATCCGCCCAAACTCCGCGGGTTCTTGTCGAGTGCGGCGTGATTTCCGAGTGGGAGCCGGTGACGCCGCGCGCCATCAGCGACTTTTTGGAGAAATTAAGGACCTTCCAGGCCATCCACGAGGAAGAGGACGGGCTCAAGCGCCGCATCCACGAGCTGATGCGCGATCTTGACGAAAAGCGCGAGGAGGAGGAGCGTCTCAAAGTGCGCCAGAGCGCGGCGCTTCGCGAGATGGGGCTGACCAGCATCGCGGAGCTGGAGTGGGCGCTGACCGGCCGCGCTGAATTCGAGAAGCTGAGCGCCCAGGCGACGGAGCTTGACGAGAAGGTGCTGGCGGCCATGCGGGGAGCCACCCGCGAGCAGGCGCAGAACCGCATCCACGACGCGCTCGCGGTGGTGCGAAAATTCGAGCAGGCCGGCGAGGTCACCGACCGTCGCGTTGACCCCGGCCGCATGGACGAATACGAGCTGCGCACGCAGCAGGCGCAAGATGTCGTGGGGCGAGTAAAATCCGAGCTGGCCGCGCTGGAGGGCCAGCTCGAGCAGATTCGCCAGCGCATGCGTCCGCTCGAACCGCCGGCCGCCGGCGCCGCCACGGTGGCCGGCGACCTGGTGACCCGCACCGTGCACCACCTCGAGCAGGCCTATGAAACCATCACCCAGCAGCCCATCACGCTGCGGCTGATCGAGGAAAAGGGGAATCCGGTCCTGCAGGTCAAGCGCCCGGGCGCCGCCCTTGACACGTGGATGGCGCCCATTGCCCTGGGCCGCAGCGCCAGCGACCTGCTGCACGGCCTGCTGCTGGTGGAGCGGGCGGTCTCCTTCGGCTCCACGCTGCCGCTGATCATGGAAAATCCCTTCACCCGGCTGGACGTGGAGCGGCGGGGCCGCGCCCTGGAATGGCTGCTGGAATTGTCGCGCGGCCGCCAGATTTTTTTCTTTACCTCGCAGGAAGAATCGCGCGACGCGCTGCGCACCATCATGCAGGCGAGCGGCCGGCGCTATACCGAGACCATCGAAGGCGAGTTCGAAATTCTCGGAGCCAGCGCGGCCCCATGATGCAATGGCGCGCCGATTCCGCCGACGCCACCCAGGGGATGGCCGCCGCGCTGGCGCCGCTGCTTTTTCCGGGCGCCATGCTCGCCCTCGTCGGGGACCTCGGGGCGGGCAAGACCACCTTTGCGCAGGGCCTGTGCCGCGCGCTTGAAGTGTCCGAGTCGGTGGCCAGTCCCACGTTCGTGCTCCTGCGCGTGTATCGCGGACGGTTGCCGGTCTACCATTTTGATGCGTACCGTCTGGACACTCCACGGGAATTGGACGATCTCGGCGCCGAGGAATATTTCTGGGGTGACGGGGTGACTTTGCTGGAGTGGGCCGATCGCGTGCCCGACGCGCTGCCCGCGGACCTCTTGCGCATCACCTTCGAGATTGTTTCCGAGGACGCGCGCCATCTGAATTTCGAGGCGAGCGGACCAAAACACGCCGCTCTGCTGGAAAACTATGTGGCCGCGCTGGGTGGGCGCAAGCCGCATGGCTGAAGTCGTCCTGGGAATCGAGTCCTCCGGGGAATGGTGCAGCGCCGCCGTCGTGGCTCCGAGCGGGCGGGCGGAGGCGGCCGAGCGGCGGCCTGGGGAGCAGCTCACCTTTCTTTTCCCGATGTGCCAGGCGGTGCTGCGCGAGGCCGGCGTCGCGCCCCGCGACCTCACCAGAATTGCGGTCACCGTCGGCCCCGGCTCTTTCACCGGGCTGCGCCTGGGCCTTACCACCGCCAGGACGATGGCCCAGGTGCTGGGTTGCAAGCTGGTGCCGGTGTCCACGCTGGAAGCGATAGCACTCGGAATGGTGGACGCGCATCGTGCCGGTCTCGAGGGCGGCGGTGAGCGGAGCGTGTGCGCCGCGGCGTTGACTGACGCCCGCAAGGGTCAGGTTTTTGCCGCAGCCTGGTGCTTTCATGGGGACGGCTGCACTCGTGAACAAATTGGCCAGCCGCTGGCGCTTGATCCACCTGATGCGCGCGGGTGGCTTGCGATGGTGAGAGACGTCGCGATGCGGGCACAGGGGTCGAGGGGCGATGATCTGTCCATGCTGGTCGGAGGCAGCGGCCTGGCGGCCTATCCGGAACTGGCTGGCGAGGACTTCCTGGTGGCCCCGCTTGAATTTGCGACACCCCACGCGCGCCACGTGGCCGCCTACGGCGCCGGACTGTACGGCGAGGTCGACGCGGTCGGGCTGGAGACGGTGGACGCGGTGTACCTGCGCCCGCCCGACGTGAAGCCGCCGCGCCTCCCTTGATGGAAATCGTCCCCATGGCCGCGGAGCACATCCCCGCCATGGAGGCCATCGAGGACGCCTCGTTTCCCACCAGCTGGTCGCGCGGCTCCTTCTCCAGAGAATTGGGCAGCGCGGTGGCCCGCTACTGGGTGGGTGTGGCGGACGGCGTCGTGGTGGGCTTCGCCGGCGCCTGGGTGGTCCTCGACGAGGTGCACGTGACCACCGTGGCGGTGGATCCAAAAGTGCGCGGGCAGCGGGTCGGGCGCCGCCTGATGGCGCGGCTGCTGGAGGAAGCGGTGGAAACCGGCGCGCGCTGGGCGGTCCTGGAGGTCCGTGAGAGCAACGACGCCGCCATCAAGATGTACCAGTATTTCGGATTCCGCCAGGTGGGCGTGCGCAAGAAATATTACGAGAACGGGGAAAACGCGCTGGTGCTGTGGGTGGGGAACATGCAGCAGGCCGCGTTCCGCGAATTGTTGTCGGTTCTTTAATTCCAGGCCAGCGCTTCCACCTCGGCGGCTCGCGGGCTGTCCGGATAGCGGCGCAGAAAATCGTGGTACACGTCGTATCCACGCGGGTCCCCGTTGGCCAGCATGAGGTCGCGGATGCGGCGCAGCACGACCGGCACCGAGCGCGCGTCCGGAAAGAGCCGCACGCACTCTCCGTACATCTGCAGCGCCTTCTGCTTGTTGAGGTGGAAATAATACACGTCGGCGGCGCGCAGCAGGCAGTTCTGCACGGCCTCCGGATCGCGGGTGTCCTTCGCGCCTTCGCGGTAGCACTCCACGGCCATGTAGAGCACGCGCGGGCGGCAGGTGGTCAGGTACTCGTACTGCCCGCCCGTCTCCAACCAGCGCGTCCCGCTGCGCAGCCGCGCCGCGGCCATTTCGCCGCGGGTCTCGTCGAGCGCCGCCATGGCCTCGCGCTCCATGCGCAGGCGTCGCGCCTGGTGGACGTGGTGGCGGGCCACCTGCCCGAGCGGGGTTCCCTTCTCCGTGCCGACCACCAGGTTGTAGACCGCCTCCGCGCGGGCGGAGTCAGCCAGCAGCGCCTCGTAGACGCGGGCTTCCAGCAGGCGGGTGTAGGCCAGTTGGCGAGGCTCGCTGGTGATTGCCTGAAGCTGCCACACGTCGGTGAGCATGCTGGCGCCGGTGGCGCGCAGGCCCTGGCGCACCCGATCGAGCGTGTTCAGCTCGAGGTCGCGCATGAGGCCGCCCGGCTTGCGATACAGCGTGGGCATGGCGGCGACCAGGCGGTTGAAGGTGAGCGACGAAACCGTCTCGCGGGTGCCGATCATCACCGGGCGGCGCGCCGTCACGATGCACAGGTACGGCGTGAGGTCGGCCTTGATCGCCAGCTCCGGCCATTGTGGATTGAAATAGACCGCGGCCAGTTCCGCGCCCCGATCCTCGAGTGCGACCAGCCGAATCTCGCCGCTGCCGGGCCGTCCCTTCAGCACCAGGACGATCTCCGTGTTGAAGTCCACTTTGGGGAGGGGTGTCGCCCCGGCGCCCGCGTCGAAAGCGCTGCTCTTGCGGGGATGGGTGCCCCGCCAGAACGCTTCAAGGGCCCAGGCGTCGGTGATGATCTTGGCCTCGACGCCGTTCCAGGGAGGCCGCGGGCAGGTGCCGGCATCGAGCTGGCGCCATTGCGCCGATCGGGTTGGCGGAGGGGCCATGGTTTCGGGCACCGAGGGGGCGGCCGGGGCCAGCGCGAGGGGACTCGGCGACGCCATCGCCAGTGGGGTGGGGGACAGCGAGGGCGACGGAAGCGGCTGCGATGAGGCGGTGGTGACGAGGTGGAAACAAGCGATCAGGACAAGGCAAACAAAACAAGAAACACGAGTCCACCACACTGACGCGCCCTGGTGCATTGAAGAAAGGTTCTCCCCTGGAGGGGATCCTCCCTTCTGCAATCGCGGGACCGGCGCGGATCCGGAGCCCCGGCGCTACTCAGGCATACTGTGGGAAAGGAAACCCGGTGCGCGAAGTAAAATCAAGCGACCGAATACTCCCGCCGAAGGGGCCTTGATGCAGCGCGAATCGGCCATGTTCCATGTCCTGGACGTAGGGCATGGCAGTCTTTTTTTCTGGGCCTCGCCGGCTGCCGACATCTTCATCAACGCGAACGTTCCGCTGGCGCCCAAGGCG
>VGFD01000252.1 GCA_016868975.1 Armatimonadota bacterium
ATGGTGTTGACCACCGGAAACAAGAGCGAGGTCGCGACCGGCTACTGCACGCTGTACGGCGACATGGTGGGCGGCTACTCCGCGCTCAAGGACGTTCCCAAGACCTGGGTGTATGCGCTGTCGCGCTACCGCAACACGATTTCCCCGGTGATTCCGGAAAATACCATCGTGCGCCCGCCCACCGCCGAATTGCGGCCCGACCAGAAGGACGAGGATTCGCTGCCGCCATACGACACGCTCGACCCGATTCTCCAGATGTACGTCGAGGAGGATCGGCCGATGGAGGACATCGTGGCCCAGGGCTACCCGGAGGACATGGTCCGCCGCGTGATCCGGCTGGTCGACTTCAACGAGTACAAACGCCGGCAAGCGGCGCCCGGCGTGAAGATCACGGCCCGCGCGTTCGGCAAGGACCGCCGCATGCCCATCACCAACAAGTTTCGACAGTAGCCCTGGTCGGACGCGCGCTGGTGAGGTACACGAGGCGCCCTCCGAAGCCGTCCACCTTGCACGGAACGCAAGGCGTGGAAAGCAATCGACTTCCAGCTCCCCAAACGAGACAACCACCTGACGTTCAGCACGAGATCTACTCCGCGTCGCGCCGACGGCCGATGACCGCGCGCGCCATGTCGAGCACCATCCGCTGCTCGTGGACGTTGCGGTCCAACAGCAGCTCGTTGAGCTCCTTGAGGGGACCGCCACGCACTTCCGCCGGATTGAGGAAGAACTCGTGGACCGGCACCCCGAACCGCTCCGCGATGCGGATGAGCGTTCGCACCGAGGGCCGCTTGCGGCCTTTTTCCATGGGACCGACGTACGAAGGGTGCACGCCGATCTCGTTGGCAAAGGCCTCCTGCGTGAGCCGGGAAGCGACGCGCACTTCCCTGATCTTGTGGCCGATGGTTTTTTCCAGGGTGCTCATGTCGAGGACTTTTATACCCACGGCGCGCCGGCTCCGGACATGAACAAGCTGTGAAAACTCTCACGGGGGGATGACGTAAATGCGCTATTTAAACCGGGAAGGAGAGGCGACCTGCGCGCTAAACAGCAAGCAGGCGCTTCACGATAGTCACCAGCTCATCCACGCGCCAGGGCTTGGCGAGGTAGGGCACGTTGACCTCGTTGAGCCATTTCACGCGCTCGTCGTCGATATTACCGGACACCATGAGGCATGGCATCTCCGGATACATGCGAATCGCGCGCTCAATCAACTGCGTTCCGCTCATGCCGGGCATGAACCCGTCGCTGATGAGCAGATCCAGGCGGCGCCGCTCCAGAATCTCGATGGCCTCGTACCCGTTGGACACCGTGATGACGTCCGCATAGGGACGCAGCGTCAATGCGACCAGCCTCCGAGGGACTGCCTCGTCGTCGACGACGAGAATCTTGCTGCGCTCGGACACGCTCCCATTGTCTCCCTCTTGCGCCCGCGGCCTGCGCAGCCGGAAACGCAACTCACCTGTAACCGGGGAATCGTTCCCTGCAAAACAGGAGGCTCCTTCCAGGAGTATGGAGGGATCGCCGTAAACGGCACGAAACGTGCGGTCCCGCAAATGCAACGCTGGAAAGGTGGCCACCGCAATGCGCAAGCTGTACGCCGTCGTGTTCCTGATCATCCTGGTTGTCGCGCCCGGGCTCGCCAAGAGCCTGAAGGATGAAGTATCCTGGATCGACACCCTCCCGGGCTTGAGCTCAGCCGCGCGCCGCGAAAGCGCGACGAAGTGCGAGTATTTCTACACCGTTGTCGGAAACGCGAGCGCCACCTACCAGTCGTTGCGCAGCAATCTCACCAGCCGCGGCTGGACGCTGCAGAATTCCGCCGACGTGGGAACCGGCAGCTCGACGGTCCGCGCCATTATCGCCACCCGGCCGGGGATGCAGTTCAAGGCGTCGGTGCAGGACGCCGGCACGACAGCCACCCTCGCGGTCGTCGTGCAGACCACCGGCGCGTCGTCGACCGAGGGCAACGTGGGCGGCAACACGCAACGCGGCGAGTCCGTCTCGGGCACCATCATCGTTGACGAGAACAATGAGACCCACACCTATCAGTGCCAGAACAACAACGTCGTGGTTAACGGCAACAACAACTTCATCACCTTGCTCGGCACTTGCAGCGACGTCGTCATCAACGGCAACAACTGCAACATCCGGGCCAACGCCCGCTTCAGCAGCCTGGTGGTCAACGGCAACAACAACAACGTGCGCTGGTCGGCCAGCAAGAATCCCAACGCGACGGTCGACAACAACGGGAACGGCAACGCGGTCACGCGGATGTAAGCAGCCGGGCTGTTGAGCAGGGCGCGATCGATGACGAACGACAGGTGTCCGTGGAGTGCCAGGGATGTGAACAAAAGTCCCTCCCGGGGGTATGAAGAAATTGACCGGAAGCGCCGATTGAATGAACAGGCGGCGGGAGGTCCGACCCGCGGCTCTGGCAGGCAACCGCGCAAACACGCGGCTGCCTGTTTACTTTTTCAGGGGACCTGGATGGTCACCCGCCGGCTCGCCGCCAGCCGCGCCTCGTCGTCGTACGCGCGCACCTCCAGGATGTGGCGGCCGGGCGCAAGCCCCGCGAGCTGCAGGCGATAGCGGAACGGATCGCGGGTGGCGTGCAGCACCCTGCCATCCACCATCAGGTACACGCGAGGACTCGGGATGTAGGTGCGCACCCAGGCCTCCACGACCGGCCCGGAACCCACTCGCGCGCCCTCGCTCAAGCGCTCGACCGCGACCGAGGACGACTCCCGCCGGCGCACCGCCTCGGCACCCAGGAAATAGGGCGAGTCGATGGCCGCCCGATAGGCCATGAGAATTTCCGAGAAGTCGGTCAGCAGATAATTGTTGAGCTGCCGCCCCGGACGCGCGTTCTTGATGTTGTCGCTGTTGTACCAGCTCACCAACTTGACGCGCGGGTAGCGGGTTGGCAGCGATTGATAAAGCTGCGCGATCTTGCTGACGGCAAAATCCGTCCGCTGCCGCATGTCCAGCCGTGCCTGGTGGGTGGCCGCATATTCTCCGATGGCGATGGGCTTGCGCGCGGAATATTTCCGGTAGACGTATTCCAGGTGATCGATGGGATGGACGTGCTCGGCTGGCCGCGTCCGATCATTGTCCTGGAAGAGCACGCTGTAGAAATTCACCCCCACCCAGTCGGTGGCGTCGTCGCCCGGATAATAGTCGTCGATTCCCTCGCGGGGCACCGTGTTCGGACACCAGATCATCGCCGCCTTCGGCGCACGGCGAAAGGCCTGGTACACCATCCGAAATGCCTGCCGATAGGCCGCCGGATTTCCATGATAGGGCGTCCAGTCTCCGTTCATCTCGCCGGCGAAGCGGATGAACACCGGCCAGTCCAGTCGCCGGACCTCGTCCACCCAGCCGCGCAGATAGGCGTCGTCGCGCACCAGGATGAGGCCGCGCGGCTCCCAGGCGATGTGCGGGATGGCGCCGTTGCGCTTCAGGTATTCGGCCCAGCGGCGCGGAAACGGCTGGCCATAGGCGCGGTACATGAAAAAGCTGGCGTGCGGCTTGCCGGTCTTGCGCCCGAAAACGCGCACGTCACCGTAACGCTGCCCGTCCGCGAGGTAGCTGGGCAGGTTGCCGTCGCGGTCGATGAAGGCCCCGACCAGAACGCCCAGGCGGGGCTCGAGGCGCGCGCCGCTGAAGCGGGCGTCCCCAGATGTCGCCGGGCGGTGCAGGTACAACTCCGCCTCGCTGCTCCATCGGGCGGCCTTCATCTCCTCGGCGTGCGCCGCATGGAGGTCCCCGAGGCGCCGATAGATCTCCGCCTCCTTGCGGTAGGCCGCGCTGGCCTCGGCGTAACGCCCGCCGCGCACCGCCGCGTCGGCGATGCGACGCCATTCAGCGGCGCTGGAGGCACTCCGTCCGGAGGAGGTGGGGGCCTGCCGCATGGCCGGCAGCGCCAGGGGGATGTCCGACACGGCAGGCCGGCTCGCTTCCACCCGAATCACGTGACCGTAGGGGGGCTCCGCGGCCGCCGGGGTGGCGGCAAGCGCCGCCAGTACGGGGATCAGGACGGCGAAGAGTCGCATGGATGCTGTATTGACCCCTTTCGCGCGCTCAGGTTGCAGTTTGACACCTCGCGGTGGCTGTGTTAAAGTATGCTCCGGTATTTCTGCCAGAATTGAAATCACACTCCAAGACTTCGCGCAAGACGTACCGCGAGGTGCGCGGCCGCCAGACGTGCCGGGCCGCGCCATCGCCGCAGGGGCGGTGAACCCAAAGAGTCCCAAAGGAAGCATTCGTGGAAGCCACCAATAGAAGACCCTCCCGCCGGCGACGTTCCGGCGGCGGGCGCGGACGACAACGGACCGCGCCGGAATCCCCGGTCCCCCAGGACCATCCAGCCCGCCTCCTGGAACCGCCCAAGCGCCTCAGCATGGCCGAGATCTGGGAACGTGTCGAACAAAATTGCCAGGAGACCGCCGAGCAGCAAGATCTCGTCGAGCCCGGCGAGACCTTCACGCTGACCCGAGACCAGAGCCTGGCCATCGACGCGATGAACGGGTTCCTGCGCGAAAATCGCGCCCGCATGCTGCTGGTCGCGCCCACCGGGGCCGGCAAGACGGAAGTGGAGATGCGCGTCGGCCTCGGCTCGTATCTGGCCACCATGCGCACCACCATCATCCTGGTGCCGACGCGCGACCTCTCGCGGCAACACTTTCAGTATCTCTCGGATCGCCTGCAAGGCACCGGCCTGCGGGTCTGCGAGCTGCACGGCGGCGTGCCGCCCGGCCAGCGTCGGCGCGACATCGACGCAGCGGTCCAGGGGCACGTGGCGTTCGCGGTGGGCAGCGCGATGGTGCTGCACAGCCGCAACTACCGCGGGATGCTCGACGAGGCGGGCCTGATTATCGTCGACGACGCCAACGCCTTCGACGAGCGCCAGGACCTCTCGCACCTGCGCGGCGTGCGCGCGCCCTGCCTGTTCGCCAGCGCCACGCCATCGGCGGTGGGCGGCTTTTTAAAGAGCGAGGGCGCCTGGAACACGCGCTTCGAGATGAAGACCATGCCCTTCGACTCGCCGGCCACGGAAATCCACAAAGTTGAGGCGGCCTTTGGCGAGAACGTCTTCAGCCAGCTGGATCGCGCCGAGCACCTCGTCAAGCAGCACCTGGAAAATCGCAGCCGCATCTACGTGATTTCCCGAACTCGCGCCAAGGTGCCCACCATGAAGCTGTACCTGGAGGACCGCTACAAGATTTCGGTCTCCATGCTGCACGGCGAGATGGCGGACACCAAAGAGCACTCCACGCGGCAGCGCGGCACCAAGAGCGTGTGGGCCACCGGTCCGGAGACGCGCACCGAGATGATGCGCAATTTCAAGTACAACCTCCCCTCGATGATGGTGGCCACCAACCTCGTGGGCAGTGGACTCGACATTCCCATGGCCGATCTTATCGTCATCACGGACGCGGATCATTTTTCCGAATCCGAGATCGAGCAGCTGGTGGGCCGTGTCGGACGCCGCCAGCATCGCAGCGACGCCGCGTTGATCAGCGGCACCGTGGTCAACCGCGAAGCCAGCTCGATGCGCGGCAAGACGACGGTGAAAAACGGCCGCGTGGTGATGACGTTCGGCTCTTCGCGTGGACGTCGGCGCCGCTGAGCATACCCTGGACGGATCGTCCCCTGGGGGACTCAAGCGCTCTATCTCCAATTACGAGCGCCTGCGCGCATCCATTCCCGGCGGCGTAAATTCGCCGTTTCGCGGATTTCAGCACGTCGCGTGCGCGTCGGCCGTCGCGCCCATGCTGGTCATGGCGCGCGGCGAAGGCGCCCGCATTTTCGACGTGGACGGCAACGCGTACTTAGATTACGTGTGCGCCTGGGGCCCCCTGATTCTGGGGCACGTTCCGCCACCGGTGCGCGACGCCGCGCGCGCGGCGCTCGACGAGGGCTGGATATTCGGAGCGTCTACTCGGCACGAAGCGGCCTTCGCCGAAGCGATCCGAGATTGTTTTCCGGGCATGGAGATGACCCGCTTCGTGAACAGCGGCGCGGAGGCGGTGCAGGCGGCGGTGCGGCTGGCGCGCTCGTTTTCCGGACGCAGCGCCCTGGTCAAGCTGGAAGGCTGCTACCACGGCCACGTGGAGTCGCTGGACATGGCCGACGAACGGGTCCGCGCCGAAGCCTCGGGCGTGGTGAAAGCGCTGCTCGACGAGACCCGCGTGGCGCCCTTCAACGACCTGGACGCCCTGGAAAAGGTTCTGGACGGCGACGTGGCGGCCGTGGTTGTGGAGCCGGTGCCGGGCAGCATGGGCGTGATACCGCCCGATGCCGGCTATCTGCCAGCGGTCCGCGAGGCGTGCACGCGACGCGGCGTGCTGTTGATTTTTGACGAAGTGCTGACCGGCTTCCGGGTGGCGCTGGGCGGCGCCCAGGAGCGCTACGGCGTCACCGCGGACATCACCGTGCTGGGCAAGATCCTGGGCGGCGGATTCGCGGCCGGCGCGTACGGCGGACGCCGCGACATCATGGCGCAGGTGGCGCCGCTGGGGCCGATGTACCAGGCCGGCACGTTTTGCGGAAATCCCCTGACCATGCGGGCGGGACTGGCCACCGTCGCACAACTGCGCAAGCCAGGGACCTACGAGGCGCTGGAGCGGCGCACGGCGCGGCTCACGCGGGGCATCGCGGAGGCGGCGCGCGCGCTGGAGATCGCGCTGGAGGCGCCGCACGTGGGCTCGATGTTCGGGCTTCTGTTCAGCGATCGGCCAGTCCGCAATCTCACCGATTATCAGCACTGCGATGACGCGCGGTTTGCCGCGTTCTTTCACGGGATGCTGCGTGAGGGCGTGTACCTGCCGCCTTCCCAGTCCGATGCCGCGGTACTGTCGACGGCGCACACCGATGAAGACGTCGAGCGCACCATCGAAGCCGCCGCACGCGTGCTGCGCACCTTGAAGTAAAGTCAAAGCATGGGCAGGAAACCCGCTTCAGGAGCCGAAACTCGCCCCTGGAGGAATTGCATCCCATGAGCGACAGGCTGCGGGTCGGCGTGATTTTCGGAGGACGCTCGGGGGAGCATGCGATTTCGCTGCTGTCCGCCCGCTCCATCATCGGGGCGCTTGACCCCGAGCGGTACGAGGTCGTCCCCATCGGCATCACCCGAGACGGCCGCTGGATGGCATTGAACGACGCTCGGCACGCCCTGGAGATCGGCATCGAGAATGTGCCCGGCGTGCGCGCTGCGCTGCTGGCCGAGCCGCGGACGCAGAGCCTGGCGCGGGTCGAGGAGGACGCTCTGGTGCGGGCGCCCGGCCCGAACGCGATGGGCGCCATCGACGTGATATTTCCGGTGCTCCACGGCACCTTCGGCGAGGACGGCACCGTGCAGGGGCTGCTGGAATTATCCGGCATGCCGTACGTGGGTTCCGGGGTGGCTGGCTCGGCGCTGGGCATGGACAAGATCCTGATGAAAAAAATATTTGCCGCGCACGGTTTTCCCATCGCGCGCTGGGACGCATTCTTGCGCACCGAGTGGGAGGCGGACCCGTCGGCGGTGGAGAGCCGCCTTGAAGCGACGCTGGGATTTCCCTGTTTCGTGAAGCCGGCCAACCTGGGCTCCTCGGTGGGGATTTCCAAGGCGCGAAACCGCGCCGAGCTGGGCCCGGCCATCCGCATGGCGGCGGAATACGACCGCAAGATCGTGGTCGAGGAAGGGGTCATCCCCTGCCGCGAGCTGGAGTGCGCGGTGCTGGGAAACGATCGCCCGGAAGCCTCGGTGGTGGGCGAGGTGGTCCCCAGCAACGAGTTTTACGACTACGAGGCGAAATACCTCAAGGACGACAGCAAATTGTTTATTCCGGCGGAAATTCCCGAGGCGGT
>VGFD01000253.1 GCA_016868975.1 Armatimonadota bacterium
TCCACCAGCTTGATTCCGCCGGTGCGCGTGATCATCACGTTGGAGGGCTTCAGATCGCGAAATACGATGGGCGGCTTCTGCGCGTGCAGATAATCCAGCACCTCGGCCACGTCGCGCAGGACGCGCAGCGCGCGCTCGTAGGGAAACGCCGCGCCCGGCGGCAAGAGCTGCACCAGCGTGTCGCCTTCCACAAGCTCCATGGCGAGATAGGGCACGTCGCCTTCGTCGAACGACGCGTAGACGCGCGGCACTCCCATGTGAGCGAGCCGCTCCAGCAGGGCGGCCTCCCGCTGAAAACGGCGCAGCGCCGCACGGTCGCGCGCCACCGACAGCTGCTTGAGCGCGACCCGCGTGGACGTCTTGAGATCCTCCGCTTCGTACACCACGCCGGATCCTCCCCGAGCCAGCTGGCGGACAATGCGAAAACGGCGGCGCAAGATGGTCCCAGGCGGCAGTCCGATCAAGATTTACGCCCCATCGATATTATCAGCCACCCACCAATATAGCGCGTTCCCGGCTGCAAGGGCAGCGCGTCCTTGGGGAAGCGCATCTGGGTGCCCTTCACCTTGCCGGTCCAGTCCAGGGTGCGCATCTGCTCGTCCTGGCTGAGCATCACCGAGAATTCCGGACGGTTCTTGTAATCCTTCCAGGAGAAAACGAGGTCGTCGGGGTTCGCCTGCGTCATGTTCGGAGAAAGCTCGGCGGGGAAATTCGGTTTGCCCGGATCGTCGCCGGTAATGATACGGCTGAGCGCACCAGCAGCATCTATGCCAGTGCGGCGCGACACTTCCTGCTCTACGATGTCGGCGGCCGCTTTATTGGGATTGTCGATAATTTTCAGCCCGAGGTCGCCGTAAGGAATATAGCGCGCGGCCACGCCGAGAATCTCGCGCACCACGCCCTCGCGGAGCCCTGGATAACGCTGCTCGGCGTCTTTGCGCAGCTCATCTGCGCCCTCGCGGTGCACGGTCGGAACCGCCTCATCATTGAGGCTGACCGTGGTGCCGGCCGAAATTGGCTGCGTATCGGCTTTCTGCGCGGCCTCGACGGCCGCCTCCGAAGCGTTGTCCTTGCAAGGCGTGCAGGTCACTTCGCCTTCCAGGACGTCCACCCGGGTGCCGTCCTCGACGGTGTCCTCGACCACCAGCTCGGTGTCCTTGATGCAGACCAGGGACTGCTTCGCGCGAAAATAGAACGGCTCGTGCTTCTTGTCGAACTTCACCCAGATCGCGCCCTTGAGCACGCGCACGTAGCGAAGCGCGTTGGGAGCTTCCAGTTTTTTCGTGCCGGCGCTCCCCACCAGCGCCAGGACGGTGCCCTTGGCGAGGCCGATTCTGCCGATGGAGAAGCGAACGATGGCGCGTGAGTTTTTATCGGTGCCAATGCGGTCACCCACGTAGAGCGACATCCCGTTGAACCCGGCGTACCAGGTGGGCGTTCCCGGTCGGCGCACGCCGACCGTGCCGTCGGTGAGATCCATGGTCGCCACGGGATTAACCTCGGGCCGCGCGCAGAAGCCAGACGACGATATCCCCAGCAAGAGCGCGGCCGCCATCAGCAGGGTGCGAATCCTCGCCAGCGAGCAAAACGCAGATGCGGACATCGCCAGGACCCCCTCTTGCCATGCGTTCTCGTACTCAAACGGATTGGCCGGCCGACCGGGGAGCCCCTCTTATGAAGAATTCTGTTCCCAATTCAGGCTCGCCGCGGCAGTGTGATTTTCCTCACCCCGGAAGCCGACCGGCGGATGCCTCGACGCGAAAGGTGGAAGAAAGTTCCCGGTCCTTCGACGAGGGAGCCCAGCCTGCGGGGACGTCGGAAGAGGAAATCCTCCAAGATGCCGTCGCGGCGCCCTTCTGCTCCATCCAGAAGGGCGAGGGGAACCCGTCCCCACGCGGATAGCCGATCGGAGGAATCGCCAAACGGCTGCACGAATGGGGGGGTACCCCGGCGCCAGGGACGGGCCGGGGCACCAAAAGGGGACTCAGAATTTCAGCCATCGATGGAGCCGTCTCAATCGGGCGTGAATTCGCGGGGGCACTGCGCTTCCCGACTTCATTCCAGGCCTGCGACGGAAACGATGGCGGCATCAAATCTGGAAAGGGGGTTGGGCTTATGCTCCGCAGACTTCAGGGCATGGCTCTACTGCTGATTCTCACCATCGCATTCAACGCCTCGGCGGCTTTCGCTCAAAAGGAAAGCGCCGAGTGGGTCGGACAGGTCTACGACAGGGCCGTCGCGCTCGTCGACAAGGGTGACTACCCGGCGGCCAAAGCCGAAGCCGAAAAACTCGTCTCCTCGCAACGCTGGAAGAGTGGAGACGTGGTTGTGGCCGGCGCGCTGCGCGGGATCTCCGACGAGTTCGCGGCGGCCAAGCAGGGTGACCTCGCGAAATGGCTCCTCACCGAGAGCGAGAAGGCCCACAAGGCCACCGGCAACGCCAGCCTGGCGCTAAAGGGCCTCACGGTTCCGCGCCTGGTGACCAAGGACTTCCCGCGATCCCCGGTGATCGCGGCGACCCGCAAGTTCAACCCGGGGCGCGACCTCAAGCGCATCCGCGTGGGCAACCAGGCGTCGATCCTGAAGGTCATGGACGACGACAACTCCAAGCCCATGTTCGTCAAGTACATCCTCGGCGGCCCCGCGCTGGACGGCGTGATGTGGGCGCCCATCTACGACGAGCACCGGGCCGGCACGTGGACCTCGCTGGGCATCGATCCCAACGGGCTTGACGCGCTCGCCAACCAGATGATCGGCCAGTACAACAAGGGCATCTCCAAGGAGGGCATCGCCCTGCTCGGCTACATCGGCTCCACTCCCGGCAACGCGCTGACGCCGGCCACCCGCAACGCGATTCAGGACTACCTGGTGATCGCGATGAAGAAGAGCAAGAACCCGATCAACCGCCGTCAGGCGCTCCTGGCGCTGGCCCTTCTTGCGGACGTGAACGAGAAGACGGTCAACGAAGTGACCGCTTTCTACGGCCAGTCCTACAACCCGTACGAGGTGTTCCCCATCACCCAGTTCTTCGAGTATCACAAGGACTACGTGAAGGGCCTCCCGTCGTACGCGAAGATCAAGTCGAACATCCAGGCGGTAGACTCCTTCTACACGCCGGGCATCCTGGCAATCCTGTAGGAGGCGGCGAGCGATGAGACGTCTGCTTAAATCAGTGGCCGTGGGCGCGCTGGCGCTGGTGCTGGGGGCGCAGGCCTTCACCACCGACGCCTCCGCGGCAAAGCCTCCGCGCAGCATCAAGGTCTTCACCAAGGGCGCGTTCACCAAGAACCTGACCAAGGACCTGGCGCCGCAAGAGGATCCGATTGCCGAGGACGCCCCCAAGTGGGCCGAGTTCGACCTGACCGTCAGCTCCAACAAGAAGTCCTACGCCATCGGCGAGGCCATGGACATCACCATCACCGCCGAGCGCGACTGCTACATCATCGTCTACTACGTCAACTCGCAGGGCAAAACCGCCGTGGTGTGCCCCAGCGCGTTCTCGAAGAACAACCGCGTCGAAGCCGGGCACGCCTTCCCCCTGGTGGACAACAAGGGGCGGCAGCTGCGCCAGGCCGGGCCGGAGGGCAACGAGACCATCCAGGTAGTGGCCACCGAGCAGCCGCTCGACGTGGCGAAGCTGCCCGGGGTCAAGCTGCCGCCGGTCGCGGGTGGCTCGACGAACCCGCCGGTCACGGCCGCCTCCCCCTCCCCGAGTGAGCCGGCCGCGCCGGCCCAGCCGCTCGCCCAGGCGACCACCACGGTCACCGTGGCGGACGCGGACGCCTTCGTGGCCGGCACCGAAAAGGCCATCCGCAAGCAGGTGCTGGCGCGCTGCAAGAAGCTGGCCAAGACCAAGGGCAAGGACATCGACGACGACTCGTTCACGGTTTCGGACAGCGTCTTCGGTCTGGCCTCGCTCAAATACACGGTAACGAAGTAGAGCGCGATTCGCCCGCCCCGAGGGCACGCGCTGTCGGGGCGGGCTTTCTTATGCCACGTTGGAGGATGAAGGTATGAACAGATTGTGGCGCATCGTCGCCGCCCTCGCGCTGCTGGTCGGCATGGCCGGCGCGGCGCCCGCGGCGGCGGAGGAAAAGTACGCGGTGCTGGTGGGCGTGTGCAACTACCAGGACGCGGCCATTCCCAAGCTCAGCGGGTGCATCAACGACGCGAAGCTGATGAAGAAGCTGCTCGTCGAAAAGGCGGGCTTCAAGGCGGAGAACATCAAGATCGTCGACGACCCCAACAGCACCAAGGCCGGCATCCAGAGCGCGGTGGACGAAGTGCTGGTGGCCCGGCCCGGCCCGGAGGACATGATCCTCTTCTTCTACAGCGGCCACGGCTGCGACGTCGACGACACCACTGAGGCGCTCGTGCCCATCGACGCGAAGCTCTCCGACGCGTCCAGCTTCATTGCCGACAGCGAGCTGAGCGGCTGGCTGAAGCCGTCCAAGGCGAAGGAAGTGGTCGTGATGCTGGACGCCTGCCACTCGGGCACCAACATCAAGTCGCTCACCAAGAAGAAGGGCTTCGCGCTGCCCGGGCGCGGCGGGCGCTCGAAGGGCGCCAGCTTTGGCTCGATGGCGAAGGACCTGGAGTCGATGGGCAAGCCGATGGTGCTGCTCGCGGCATGCCAGTTCGACCAGACCGCCGAGGACAAGAAGTTCGACGACGGCCGCTGGCAGGGACTGTTCACCTACTCGGTGGGCGAGACCATGAACAAGATGGACCCGGCCACCGTTTCCAACACGAAGTACGTGGACTTTGCCGAGGACGTGAAGCGCCTGGTGGCCGAGAAGATGGAAGGCAACCAGACGCCGGTCGTGCGCATGAAGCACACCGAGGGCCACGGGATGTTCACGACCAGCGCGGCGGGCTCCGCTCCCCCACCGAGCAATTCCGGAACGGCGGCCACGGTTACCCTTCCCGCCACCGGCGGCAAGCTGAAGGTGTACGTTGAGCAGCTGGTGGGCGACACCAACGGCAGCGTCACCCAGGCCGTGAAGGACGCGCTGAAAGGCGAGTCCTACGTCGAGCTGGTGGGCGGCAAGGACCTCGTGGCGGTGGCCGCCACCGACGACAACATGCCCCGCGCGGACCGCATCGTGCGCGGCAGCGCGGCGCAGCTCCAGGCGATCCTGTTCTCCGAGGCCGGCAACGCCATCAACACCGTGTCCGGCGCCGACGCCGGCGCGCTGGGCGCGGCCATCGCCGCGGAAGTCCGCCGCTCGTACACGTTCGGCTGGCTGGCCGGGCTGACCAATCCCAACTCGCCATTCAAGGTCGGAGTGAAGGTGAACTATGCTTCGATCGAACCTCAACCATCGCCCCTCCCCGCCCCCCCCAACTCGCCATTCAAGGTCGGAGTGAAGGTGAACGGCGGTGACAATCCCACGGTGGGCATCGGACAGACCGTGTCGTTCAGCTTCGTGTCAGATCGCGACTGCTACCTGACGCTGATCGACGTGGGCACCAGCGGCACCGTGACCGTGCTCTTCCCGAACCAGTTCCACAAGGACAACTTCGTGAAGGCCGGCCAGGAGATCACCATCCCGGATTCCTCGATGGGCTTCAAGATCCAGGCGCAGGGCCCGCCCGGGCGCGAGATGGTGAAGGCCATCGCCACCCTTGAGAACATCGACATCACCGCGGCGTTCCCGCCGGGCCAGGGTTTTAAGTCCTTCAAGAACGCGGCGGCCTTCCGCTCGGCGTTCGTGACCGGGCTGGCCAAGGCGCTGAAGGTGAAGCCGAGCGCGACCAAGGACCTGGTCATCGTGCAGGCCACCCAGCCGGTGCCGGACGGCGGCAACACCCCGCCGCCCGCGCCGCCCGCCAATGCGGACGCGAAAACCGACACCCAGTGGGCCGAGGACAGCACGGTGCTGACCATCCAGTAGCTCACGCGAGTAAAATGGCCGGGGCGCATGCCCCGGCCATTTTTTTATTCCGTCAGCACGCTGGGCGCACGAAAATCGGGGTCCACTGCGACTGGGGGTCGGTGCCCGCCACGTCGATCACCGCCGAAACCATCCACTCGTGGCGGGCGTGTTTTCCCAGATAAGTGGGGACCGCGTCGGGCGGTAACACGACGTCCACGTACCAGGTGTGCGTGGAACCGGCCGGCAGCTCGATGGCGCCCAGCACGGGAAAATCATGCGAGTACATGGTGGTGGTCACGTGCACGGGACTCTTGCTGCCCGGGCGATTCTCCAGGATGCCGTGGGTGTAGTGCGCGTCGATGGTTTCCACGGCGCGGACCGCCACGAAGATCCGGCTGGCCCGCACCGACACGTCGCCTATCGTGGCATGGACCACCACCGGCAGCGGCTCCCCTGCCCGCGCCGCGCGCGGCACTTCCATTGAGATTTCCGCGCCGCCCCCCGTGAAGTAGTTGGCGATTGACTTCAGGTTGTCCATGATGCCCATGCCAGGCCGTTTCGCCGCGGCGGGCCTTCCCACCTTGACTGACCTTGATGTGCTCCCTTCCGCGAGGAAGAGCCCAATCGCTGGAACCTTGCGTCGCCGGCGGCCGTCGCA
Organism: Armatimonadota bacterium; assembly: GCA_016868975.1. Classification (GTDB taxonomy): domain Bacteria; phylum Vulcanimicrobiota; class Xenobia; order RGZZ01; family RGZZ01; genus VGFD01. The sequence goes on from VGFD01000253.1 coordinate 6,538, forward strand.
ATCACGCTCCATCAGGGGAGGGAAACCGAAACCCTCCCCCAGAAACCAGACTGCTCATTCGCGAGGGAGGGCTTACTCCACATGCGCCATTCCAGGCTTTTTGCCTTGCTCTGCGCGTTGTTCGCGACCGTCCTGGCCGGCTGCAACGGAGGCGGCGTGAACCTTACGACGAGCAACGGCGCGGCCGCCTCATCGTCCACCTCGTCAATGAACCTGAACGCCGAAGAGCCCGTCGTGGAGATCCGGTCGGTGGCAAGTGCCCAGCCCGGCGGGCGGCGGTACGTGCTGAATATTTCGGGCCAGACGACGACCGGATCGGCATACTCGCACTCGAATTTCGTCATCAAGGGCGGCGGCCTGCAGGGCATCTCGCAGCCGCCGTACGGGTTGCAGCAGTTCACTTATCCCTACATGGCGCTGATGGCCGGAAATATCGGCGCCAACTGTATCCGTACCTATGGCGCCGCGCTTTCCCAGCAGACTCCCGAACAGCAGAAATCCGATTTCTCGGCCGCGCTGACCTGGGCCGCCACCGCGACCAGCAACGGCACGCCGATGTACGTGGCGATTGGACTGACCATGCTGCCTTCCACGCAGCTTGACTACACGAACACCAACGCCGGGTCGCCGCTCCTGACCCAGCGCGCCGGAATCCAGTCGCTGGTCGACGAGGCCATAGCGCTTGACAACAGCCGACAACTGCTCTGGGTCATCGGCAACGAGCTGGCCCAATCGCCTCACGAGAGCGTGCGGACGGCGGTCTACAATGAAATCGACGTGATCGCGCAGTACATCAAAAATAAGGGGAGCACGCTGCCCTGCATGACTGCGGTCCCCGCGGTAAGCGTTGCCGAGCTGAAGCTGATCGCCGCGAGCTGCACGCACCTGGACGTGCTCGGCGTCAATGATTATTACGGCCACTTTGGCACAACCGCGGGCGGCGGTTTCCTGAACGGCCTCAATAGCGTCATGTCGACTTCCCATGGCGCGGCGGACGGGTGGCAGAAACCCTACATCGTCTCCGAGTTTGGCTCGTACGACGTGCCCGCCGTCGGCAGCATGCCCACCGCCGCTCTTCCCAGCCCACCCCCCTTTACTCCAGCCGGGGTCTACGGGCTGGAGGCCTGCTCAACGCAGATCGCGCAGGACTACCTGAGCAACTACCAGTCGTACATTCAACCGTTCACCAGCGGCGGCGGCACCTGCCTGGGATCGTTCGCCTACGTCTGGGAGAATCCGGTGTTTTCCAATAATTTCGCGTACTTTTTCGAGATATTCGTCACCAGCCACT
>VGFD01000254.1 GCA_016868975.1 Armatimonadota bacterium
ACGGGATCGGCGTTGGGGCCGGGCTGGTGTGCGCGCCCGAAGCGCACCGCCTGCTGGGGACCTTCCCCGAGGGCGCGGTGCGGGTCAGCGTCTCCATCACCACCACCGAGCGAGACGTGGACGCCTTCTGCAACGCCATCGAGCAGCTCGCCACGCCGGTGATCTATACGCCGGATTAGTCCGAGCGCAAGCCTCGAAGCCGCTCAACCTCGGCCAGCAGTGCGGCGCGCTCGAGCGCAAATGCTTCCTCGGCCTGCGCCAGGGCGGCTTCCGCGGCCGTACGGGCGGCTGTCTCCCGCTGCGCACGCATCCGCGTCTCCTCACGCGTCGAAAGAAGCTCGCCGGTACGACGATCGACGAGGCGCAAGCGACTTTCCATAATCTTGAGGTCAAGATTCAGAACCGTGCTCTGGAGCGGCTCCCCGATGACCGGCACGTACTCCCCCTGCTCCAGTCGATACATCTTCAATTGTGGCTCAAGGTAATCGCGTAGCGGATCGAAGATCACGTACTCGCGCACGCCGAGGGCGGCATAAAGGCCCTTCTTTTCGCCGATGTCCTCCAGGCGGGTCGACTTCGAAGTCACTTCGATGATGAAGTCGGGCGCCTTACCCTCTTCCCAGATCAGGTAGTGATCTCGCGCCTTCTTGGCCACACCAAGCGCCACCAGCACGTCCGGCGAGCGGTGAGCGTTGCGATTTCCCTCTTCGTAAAGCATCAACAGATTGCCGCTCACGTACACGTCAGGACTGTCACTGAACAGGTCTTCGAGCGCACCAATCAGGTCAATGATCTGGTTGCGGTGGGTGTCGGTCTCGCCCAGGGGAACTCCGTCGGAGGTGGGATATTCGATGGGGCGCGGCTGGGAAAGCATGGTCGAACCTCCTCTGAGGGATTCACTTTCGGCAAGTGCCAGCCCTGTTTGGAATGAAATTCGGCCGCCGGCCACGAACCCGTGGTGGATGCCCGATTATCCCGCTGTGACCCGATCCACTGTTGCCTTGATCCTGCACGGCTTTACGGGGATGCTCTCCACCGTGCGCATTCTGGGGGACGTCTGCGACGAGCGCGACCTTCCCTCGACCATGCCCGTCCTGCGCGGCCACGGAACGCTCCCCGAGGATCTTGAAGGCGTCACCTGGCGCGAGTGGTACGAGGACGCGGAGGCGGCGCTCTTCGAGATCACGTCGAAAGGCGAGAAAGCCATCGTGATGGGCCTCTCAATGGGGGGCCTGGTCACCCTTGACCTCGCGTCGCGGCATCCCGACCGCATCTGCGGCGTGGTCACGGTGAACGCATGCATGCGGCTGGCGCCGCGGCTGTTGGCGCTCTTGCCGTTGATCGCGCGGGTGAAGCCTTACTGGGAAGGCCAGAAGAAGACCATGGAGGCGCGCGGCATCCACGCCTATCCTCGCTTTCCCACGCGCACGCTGGCCTCGCTGGTGGAATACACGCGCGTCATCCCGACGCGGCTCTCGCACGTCACGCAGCCCATGCTGGTGGTGCAGTCGTGGGGCGACCTCGTGGTGCGGCCCAGCGCGGCGCGGGCGATTTACGACGGCATCTCGTCACGCGACAAGGAGCTGGCCCGCTTCGAGGATCGGCAGCACGACATGCTGCTCGGGCCGGGCCGCGAGGACGTGGCCCACCGCATCGGCGAGTGGCTGGACGCGCGGCGGCCCTTGTGGAGCCCGTGCCCAGGCGCGGGCGGTAAATCCCAGGAAACAGGCCGCGAAGCAGGCCGTTAAGACGATGGAGGCGCCGGCCCCTGCCTTAAGTCGCCTTAAGTCAGCTTGCGAGACACCCGCGACGCGACCCGCCTGACCAGGTCGAGGTGCTTCTGGCTGAACGCGCCTGACTGCAGGCGGTTGTCCAGGTAGAGCAGGCCGCGCACTTCGCCCTCCTGCTTGAAGGGCACGCAGAGCACCGAGCGCAGCCCGCTGAGCACCACGCTGGTCGTTTCCGAGAAGCGGGGATCGGCCATCGCGTTGTGGCTGATGAGCGCCTCGCCCTCGTCGAAGACCTTGTTCACGATGGTCTGGCTGATCTCGCCGGTGGTCCACAGCGTGTCGCGGTCAACGTTGTGGGTGGCCACCACGCGGGGCTCGGCGCCCTCGGCGCGCATGAGCACGAAGCCGCGCTCGGCGACCGCGGCGGCGCGGGCCGTTTCCAGGGACTTTGCGAGGCGGTCCTCGTCGCGTGTCAGGGCGCCGATCTCGCGGTCCAGGCCGTCCAGGATGGCGTCGAAGCCGTCAACGGATTCTTCAGTGCTGGTCATGGTCGCCGCCTTTCTGCGGATCGCGCGGCGTCCCCTGTCGTGGGGCACGATTCGAGTGGTTTTCACGCGACGAAAGGATTGTCATGGGGCTTGAAGAAACCTTCGCCCTCTTTTCGGGGCCCTCTCGCAAAGGGAAAACTCTCGTGAAGCAGCGCCATCCATGACAGACACCACAACGGCTGCCACCATGCAGCGCACGCCCCTCTACGACCGGCTCAAGGAGTATCCCGCGAAGTGGGTGCCGTTCGGCGGCTGGGAGATGCCCGTCGAGTTCGGCGGAATCCTCAAGGAGCACCGCTGCGTGCGCCAGGGCGCCGGCCTCTTCGACCTCTCCCACATGGGCGAGCTTGACGTGATCGGGCGCGACGTGGATGAGGCCGTGGCCCACGTGCAGCGGCTGGTCACCAACGACATCGCCAGCCTGGAGCCGGGCGCCGCGCGCTACACCGCCGTGTGCCGTCCCGACGGCGGCATCCTCGACGACATCATCGTGTACCGCTCGGCGAAGGCGCTCACGCTGGTGGTGAACGCGTCCAACACCTCGCGCATGTTCGAGTGGTTCTCGGTGCACGCCCCGGTCGGGGTGCGCATCAAGGACCGCACCCTGGAAACCGCGCTCATCGCCTTGCAGGGTCCGAAGGCCGCGGAGATCCTGCGCCCGCTGAGCAGCGTGGACGTCGATGCGCTGCGCTTTTACCACTTCGAGGAAGGCCTGGTGGGGAACGTCCCCTGCGTGGTGTCGCGGACCGGCTACACCGGCGAGGACGGCTTCGAGCTGTACACGCACGAGTCTAAAGCCGTGGAATTGTGGGATACGCTGATCGCGGCCGGCGCGCCCCACGGCATCGCGCCCATCGGGCTGGGCGCCCGCGACACGCTCCGCCTGGAGGCGTGCTACGCGCTGTACGGCAACGAGATCGACGAGGACCACAACCCCCTGGAAGCCGGCCTGGGCTGGGTGGTGAAGCTGCAGAAAGGCGATTTCATCGGCCGCGAGGCGCTGCTGGAGATCAAGCAGCGCGGCCTGTCGCGCACCCTGGTCGGCCTCACCATGGAGGATCGCGGCGTGCCGCGCCACGGCTTCGAGCTGCTCCATCAAGATCGACCGATCGGCGTGGTCACCAGCGGGACGTTTTCTCCCACGCTGGAGCACGCCGTCGCGCTGGGCTACGTCGAGAAGGAATTCAAAGCGCCGGGCACCGAGGTGGACGTGAAAATCCGCAATTCGGCGGCTCGCGCGAAGGTTGCGAAGACCCCGTTCTACCGGGGCAGCGTGAAACATTAGGCGAAGGCGAGGAACGCATGTACCCTGACGACCTGAAGTACACCGAAGAGCACGAGTGGGTGCGGCTGGATGGCGACGTCGCCACCGTTGGCATCACGCATTTCGCCCAGGACCAGCTCGGCGACATCGTCGACGTGGACCTGCCCGAAGTGGGCGCGCAGGTGGCGTGCATGAAAGAGTGCGGGGCCATCGAGTCGGTGAAAACGGCGTCCGACCTGTTCTCTCCGGTAACCGGCCAGGTGACCGAGCGGAACATTACGCTCGCTTCCCGCATCGACGGACAGAAGAACCCGGATTTCCATCCGGAGCTGGTCAACCAGGATCCGTACAGCGGCGGCTGGCTCTTCAAGGTGAAGCTTGCCGACGTCGGCGAGGTCGGCAAGCTGCTCGACGCCGCCGCCTACCGAAAGCTGGTGGAGTAGATGCCCTACATTCCCCACACGCCCCGGGAGCGCCAGGACATGCTGGCGGCCGTGGGCGTGTCGTCCGTGGAAGAATTGTTCGCGGATATTCCCAGAGACGTTCGCTTCCAGGGCGGCCTGCAAATCCCATCGGCACTCACGGAAGCCGAATTGCTGCGCTATTTCGGGGCTCTGGCCGAGCGCAACCGACACGTGGAGACGCGCCCCAGCCTGCTGGGCGCCGGCGTGTATCGCCACTTCGTGCCGGCGGTGGTGGACGCGGTGATTTCCCGGGCGGAATTTTCCACCGCGTACACGCCGTACCAACCCGAAGCCAGCCAGGGCACGCTGCAGGCGATTTTCGAGTTCCAGTCGATGATGTGCGCGCTCGCCGGTCTCGACGTGGCCAACGCGTCGCTGTACGACGGCGCCTCCGCGGCCGCCGAGGCGGCGCTGCTGTGCGCGTCGTCGAGCGGGCGCGGCCGCCTTCTGGTGTCGCGCGCCGTACACCCGGAATATCGCGAAGTGCTCAAGACCTACACGATCTCCGGTGAATTGAAAGTCGAGGAGATTGGGCTCGACGAAGGCCTGACGTCCCTTTCCGCGCTGGGCGACATGCTGGGCTCGGACGTGGCCGGCGTCATCGTGCAAGATCCCAATTTCTTCGGAATTGTCGAAGCATCCGAGGAACTGGCGAAGCGGGTCCATGACGCTGGCGCCGCGCTGGTCGTGCTGAACAACGACCTGAGCGCGTACGGCCTGTTGAAGCGCCCCGGCCAGTGGGGCGCGGACGTGGCGGCCGGCGAGGCCGCGGCCACCGGACTTCCGCCCTCGCTGGGCGGGCCGTTCGCCGGTTTTATCGCGGTACGAGATGCCTTCACCAAGCGGCTGCCGGGTCGCCTGGTGGGTGTGACCTCTGACGGCCAGGGCCGCCGCGGTTTTTGTCTCACTTTGCAGACCCGCGAGCAGCACATCCGCCGCGAGAAGGCCACCTCCAACATCTGCACCAACCAGTCATTGTGCGCGCTGGCGGTCACGGTGTATCTCACGGCGCTCGGCCCGCAGGGGCTTCGCGAGGTGGCTGGAGCCTCCGCGCGGCGCGCCCGCTACTTGATGCAGGGTTTCGAAAAGGCCGGGCTGCGTCGGCGGTTCTCCAGTCCATTTTATCACGAGTTCGTGATGCGGGCCGACGACCCGGGCGCGGTCAACGAGGCGCTTGCCAGGGAAGGCATTGTGGGCGGCTACCCGCTGGGCAAGGCGTATCCCGAGCTGGCCGATTGCCTGCTGTTTTGCGCCACCGAAACGCTGACCCGCGGCGACGTCGACGCGGCCGTGAAGGCCGTCGCGGCGGCCCGTCATAAGGTGGGAGTTCAATGACGTTTGCAGAGCCCCTGATTTTTGAAGTCGGCGCCCCCGGACGGCGGTGCGTGCAGCCGCCGCCGGACGAGACGGCGGAGATTTCGCTCGACGATCTCGCGGTCGAGCCGACCCTGCCGGTATTGCCCGAAGTGTCCGAGCTGGATTTGCTGCGCCACTTCACCCGGCTGTCACATCGCAATTTCAGCATCGAGACGCATTTTTACCCTCTCGGGTCGTGCACCATGAAGTACAACCCGAAAATCAACGAGCGCACGGCCCGCATGTCCGGCTTCGCGCACCTGCATCCGTACCAGTCGGAGGCCGACTTGCAGGGCGCCCTGGAGCTGATGTACGAGCTGGAGCGCGCGCTGTGCGCCATCGCCGGCATGGATCGCTTCACGCTGCAACCGGCCGCCGGCGCGCATGGCGAGATGACCGCGCTCTTGATGGCCCGCGCGTATTTCGATCACAAGGGCGAGCGCCGCACGAAAATCCTCATCCCGGACTCGGCGCACGGCACCAATCCTTCCAGCGCCCGGCTGGCCGGATTCAAGGTGGTGCAGGTCAAGTCGGACGCCCGCGGCAACGTCGACCTCGAGGCGCTCAAGACGCACATCGACAACGAAGTCGCCTGCCTGATGCTGACCAATCCCAGCACGCTGGGCGTGTTTGAGGAGAACATCGTCGAGATCCAGCGCCTCATCCACGAGGCCGGCGGCCTGCTCTACTACGACGGCGCCAACCTCAACGCCACCATGGGCTACGCGCGGCCCGGCGACATGGGCTTCGACCTGGTGCACATCAACCTGCACAAGACGTTCAGCACGCCACACGGCGGCGGCGGGCCGGGCGCCGGTCCGGTCGGAGCCCGCGGCGAGCTGGTGGATTTTCTGCCCTCGCCGCTCATCGAAAAGAACGACGGCGCGTTCCGCTTCGCCGACGCGAAGCACAGCATCGGGCGGGTGCGCTCGTTCTTCGGGAACTTCCTGATCCTGGTGCGCGCTTACACGTACATGCGCGCCCACGGCCCGGAGGGCCTCAAGTCGGTGAGCGAGCACGCCGTGCTCAACGCCAATTATCTTCTTTCGCGCTTGAAAGAGGCCTACACCCTGGCCTATGATCGGCGGGCGATGCACGAGTTCGTGCTCACCGCGAAGCGCCAGAAGGAGAAGGGCGTGCGCGCCCTGGACATCGCGAAGAAATTGCTCGACTACGGATTCCATGCGCCCACCGTTTATTTTCCGCTCATCGTGGAGGAGGCCATCATGGTCGAGCCCACCGAGACGGAATCGCGCCAGACGCTCGACGCCTTCGCCGAGGCCATGCTGGCCATCGCGCGTGACGCCGAGAGCGACCCTCAGCAGGTGCTGGGCGCCCCGCGCGGCCTGCCGGTGACGCGGCTCGACGAAGTCGGCGCGGCGCGCAACCCGGTGCTGCGATGGGAGACCCCCAGTTGACCCTCGCGGAAGCGGGCAAAGTCCTTCAGGCGCGCAAGGCGGAAATTGCCCGCGCGGTTGAGGAGCGCATCTATCGGGAGCTGAAGTCGTATTCGGCTAGCCAGCTTTTGCCCGCCCAGGAGTCGCACGACACGGTGATCGACATCGTGGATTTCGTGACCGAGAACCTCGGCTCCGAAGACAACCGCGCGCTAGACAAATCAGTCCTCTCGTCGGTGATTCATTTTGAGGAAGGCATCGCCGCCCGCCGCGTGCGCTACCGCATTTCCATGGTGGATCTGCTGCACGGCGTGCAGATTCTCCGCGAGGAGATCTGGAAGGTGCTGAAGAGCTCCGTGGGATCCAAAGACGTCGATTTCTTCATGCTCGAGCGCCGGGTCAACGCGCTCATCGACCACATTTTCGTGGGGATTTCGGACGCCTACCTCAAGAGCCAGGAAGAGATCATCGCGCACCATATTTCGGCGCTGGAAAAGTGGGAAGAGGTCGTTAAATCGGCCTCCAGCATCGAGCTGAAAATCCCCTGCCGCAGCGAGTACGTGGCGATCGTGCGCTTGCAAGCGGAGGCTATCGCGCGTCGGGTCGGCTTCACCGAGGAGGAAATTCACGACATCGTATACGCCGTGGGCGAGGCCGCGGACAACGCCATCGAGCACGGCTTCTCCGACAAGGGCGTCGACATCCACTACCTCCTCACCCAGGACGAGATGCGCGTGGAAATTACCGATTTTGGCGGCGGCTTCGACCCGAGAGGCCGCGGCGAGGAGTGTCCAGACCTGTTTGCCGAGCGGGGCCGCGGCATCTTCATGATGAAGTCGCTGGCGGACGACGTGCAGATTTCCTCGTCCAACCTGGGCACCCACCTGCTGCTGGTAAAGAAGCGCAACCAGCCGGAGCTTGCCGCTACGGGCGCTTCCGCGGACAGCCATGCCTCCCTGTAAACCGCCCTGGCGGGACTCAGGCGGATTTGATATATTCCGGGCATGCCGATCTACGAATTCCGCTGCCGCGCCTGCGCCCACGTCTTCGAAGAGCTCTGCGC
>VGFD01000255.1 GCA_016868975.1 Armatimonadota bacterium
GAAAATGCCCTGCACCGTGGGGACGGCGATGACGATAAGCAGGGCCACCGAGATGACCGTGAGCGTGATCTCCAGGGCCGCGTTGCCGTGCGTCTGGGGCGGGAGCTCAGCGTCCCGCGGCAGATCCAGGGGCGCGCGGAAGCGGAAGATGGTGAACACCAGCAGCGAGCCCACCACGACAAAGATGCCGAGGCTGACCCACAGGGTCACGTAAAATACGTTGAGCTGCAGGAGCGAGACGGGCCCTTCCGCGTCGAAGGTCGACATGCGGTCAGTGGTGTCGCAGCCGGCCAGGATCATTGCCAGCGAAACCAGCAGCGCCGTCGCCCACAGGGGGAGAATGAGGCGGCCTGGCCCGCGGCTCTTATGCTTGCGTTCCATTATCGTGACTATCCGCTTCTGTGTGAATTGAGGGGTACGGGGCTCAGGCCCCTGGAAAAGCTCGGAATTGGCCGAGGGTTCAATCGGCCCTTTTCAAATCCTGCCCTTTCACGGAACTTTGTTCAACAGCATGGCCACCTGCAAGAGCGGCAGGTAAATCACCGAGGCCAGCAGCAGCGCGCGCGCCGACGGGCGGGTGCGCCGCAGCGCCATCCACAGGCCGGCCGCAAGAAATCCCAGACCCAGCGCGAATGCCTCGAAAAAGTACGCGCCGGTGGTGATCCCGGCAAGCGTGGGCGCCATGCTCATGGGGATCAGCACCATGCACCAGATGATGACCTGACGCGCGGTGCTGTTGCCGTCTGGCTCAACCACCGGGAGCATGGGCAGTCCGGCCCGCTCGTAGTCCTCGCGGTACATCCACGCAATGGCCAGAAAGTGGGGCATCTGCCAGACGAACAGGATGGCGAAGAGGATCCAGCCCTCAATGCCGATCTCGTTGCGCGCGGCCGTCCAGCCCATCATGCAGGGAAGCGCGCCCGGTACGGCGCCGATGACCGTGCACAGCGGCGTGCGCGTCTTCAGCGGGGTGTACACGAACACGTAGCTGAGCAGCGCGACGACGCAGAGCAACGCGGTGAGCGTGTTCACCGTGGCGGCCAGGTAGAGGGGGGCCGCGATGGACAGCGCGGCCCCGAACCAGAGCGCCTGGCGGGCGTCCATGCGGCCGGCCGGAAGCGGGCGGCGGCGCGTGCGTGCCATCCGCGAATCCACCTCGGACTCCAGCACCATGTTCAGGGTGGCGCCCCCGGCGCCCATCATTGCGGCGCCCAGCAGCGTGTGCAGGGCCCGCCCGAAGTCGACCGCCCCGCGGCTCCCCAGGTAAAAGGAACACACTGTCGTGATGACCGCGAGGATAGTGAGGCGCGGCTTGGTGAGCTCGACGTAGTCGGCCGCCACCGCGCGCAGCCCTTCGCTGCGCGTCGCGATCACGAGCGTGCCTCCCGCTCCGCGCTGAAGAGCCGGAAGCTCCACAGCGTGATCACCAGGCTGGTCACCAGCACCAGCGCGCCATTGGCCACGTGCAGCGAGGTGGGGAGCACCGGACGGGCCATCCAGATGACCGTCATGCCCAGGTACAGCTGCAGGCCGACCAGCAACGCCAGCCGCAGCGCCGCGTCCCGCAGCGGGGCGAAAGCGCTCAGGCAAGACAGGGCGCACCACACGGTGGCCAGCGAGAGGATGAGGACGATCAGCGCGCCCACCCGCGTGTGCGCGAAGTTCACCGCGATGGCGTGGGTGAAGACGGGTGGGATCCAGGCCCCGAAGGCGGTCGGGAAGTCCGGGATGGCGAGGCCGCCGGTCTTGCCTTCCCCGCCCAGGTGGCGCATGGTGGCGCCCACCACGAGCTGCAGCCAGATCGCCGCGGTGGTGGCCACCGCGAAGAACCGAAGCCATCGGGCGGAGGCTGTCAACGGCAAGCGGGGCGCGGTCTGCCACGCCGGAGAAGTCACCATGGCCAGCGCCACGATCATGCAAAACCAGGTCTGCGCCAGCGTCCCGTGCGACGCGGACACGGCCGTGGGGAGACGGAGCAGCACCGTCAGGCCGCCCAGCAGCGCCTGCACCAGCACTCCGCCCATCGCGCACCACGCGAGGATGCGGACCCAGCGGCGCGGTTCGGTCCGCACCGCCCAGATCCCCAGGACCAGGGTCAACAGGGCGACGCTTCCCGCGATAAGGCGGTGGGTGTGCTCGTAGCGCACGCCGCCCACCATCTCCGGGAACAGGGTGCCGAAGGACAGCGGCCAGTCGGGCACCGCGAGACCGGACTTCGTGGTGGTCACCAGCGCGCCGGCCACGATCAGGATCACCGTGCAGAACGTCGTCAACTGCGCCAGGCGATGAACGCCGGGCGGCATCGCGTCTGGCTTTGCTGGAAGCCGCAGGGGGCGTTCCAGGGCGCTGAACGTCATGGTGAACCTGACCCCTTTCCAGGCGAGGCTTTACGCAATTTTTCACAAAGTCCTGCGCGCGGAGGCGAGGACGGAAGAAACTCGGAGTTACCGCGGACGCGCTAGCCAGTCACTCCAGGAGTTCGGATCCTCCACGACCAGGATGGCGCGCATCTGCTCGGCTCCGCTGCCACAGAGCACGGAGCAGTCGATCGGGTACCGACCGGGGGTGTCCGCGCGGAAGCCAAGTGGCGAAACTCTACCATAGATCACGTCGCGGCGCAACCCCAGGTCGGGCACCTCAAAGGAGTGCAGCACGTCCTTCGAGCGCAGGCGCAGAACCACGTCGCGGCCCTGGGGCACGCGCAGCTCGGCGCTTGAAGCTGCCTTGCCGGGAACCTGAAATCGCCAGGCGTACTGGCGCGCCTCCACGTCGATGGCCAGGGCGTCCGCGGGGATGGCCTCGTCGGCATACACCACCGCGCGCGTGCCGGCCAGGACGCGATTGGCCAGCAGGGTGAGCCCCACGGCCGCCAGGATGAGCAGGGGAGCGGCCATCCACACGCGCTCGGCGTTGATCTTGCCGCGCCGCCCCACGACAATCCAGCCCTCCAGGATGACCAGCCCGACGAACGCGGCCAGCAGGAAGCCGTTCCACCACGCGGTGGGGGGCGCCTCGCCGGGATGGGCGAAAGCGCCGCCGGAAGTCGCCAGAACAAAAAACGAGGCCCTGATGAGACCTCGCTTCATGATCTTACCAGCGACGGCCGCCGCCGCCGCCACCACCGCGCTGGCCTCCGCCACCGCCGCCACGCGCGGGCGCGCTGGAGCGGAAGCAGTCCGAGCACAACACCGGGCGATCCCCCCGGGGATTGAACGGAACCTGGGTGTTCTTGCCGCACTGGCCGCACACGACGTCGAACATCTCACGGCGTCCGCCGCCACCGCCGCCGCCGAAGCCGCCGGAGCGGCCTCCGCCGCCGCCCATGTCACCGGAATCACGGTTGCTGCGGCGCGCGGAGCGGCAGCCGGTGCAGCGGCGGGGCTCGTTCGAGAAGCCCTTCGAAGAGTGGAATTCCTGTTCGCCAGCGGTGAAAACAAAGGTGGCGCCACAATCAACACAGGTAAGATTCTTGTCAGTAAACACTCGACGACCTCCAGAAGCCATTTGCAGTCTGCGAGGAGTCGAGTGCGTCCTGGAAGAGATGCGCCCCCCCGAAATGAACCATGACGACATCCTGTTCTGCACGGAGAGTATAGCACACCGGTCAAGCGGTTCCGCAGGGACTTGGCTGGCGCGTGGCCAACAATCGTAGTGGCGCGCGACACAAGCAGCTTCGCCTTACGGGACAACGATGACCCGGGCGTGTCGCGCGGCACGATCAACGCACTTAGGATCACTTGTTGACGAGGCACGAGGGACGCATGACCCTGCTTGAGAACCGCACCGAGCTGACCGACGAAATCCTTCGGGAGTGCCCGAAGGTGCTGCTGCACGATCACCTGGACGGCGGACTGCGCCCGGCCACCGTGATCGACCTCGCCGCCGAGTGCGGGTATGACGGCCTGCCCACGCACGATCCGAGAGAGTTGGGCGAGTGGTTTTTCCGAGGCGCCAACAAGGGGAGCCTGCCGGAGTACCTGGAGGGATTCGCGCACACCTGCGCCGTGATGCAGACTCCCGCCGCCCTCGAGCGGGTTGCCTACGAGATGATGGAGGACATGCGCAAGGACGGCGTCGTGTACGTCGAGACCCGCTTCGCGCCGGTCTTTCACACCGACAAGGGGCTGCACTGGGAGGAAGTCGTCAAGGCCGTGCTGGCCGGCCTGGAGCGCGGCCGCAAGGAATTCGGCGTGGGCTACGGCCTGGTCATCTGCGCCATGCGGAACATGCAGCTCTCCCTGGAGATGGCCGAGCTGGCGGTGGATTTTCGGGATCGCGGCGTGGTCGGCTTCGACCTGGCCGGAGAAGAGGGCGGCTACCCGCCCAAGAAGCACGTCGACGCGTTCCACAAGATCCAGCGGGAAAACTTCAACATCACCATTCACGCCGGCGAAGCGTTCGGCAAGGAGAGCATCTGGCAGGCCATCCAGTGGTGCGGCGCGCACCGCATCGGCCACGCGGTGCGGCTGGTCGACGACATGAAGCTGGAAGGCCGCCGCGCGGTATCCATGGGAACCCTTGCTCAGTTCGTGCTGGACAAGCGCATCCCGCTGGAGATCTGCCTGTCGAGCAACATCCACACCGGTGCCGTGCCGGATCTCGACAGCCATCCTTTCGGCGTCTTCCACCACCACAAGTTCCGCGTCACCCTCAACACCGACAACCGCCTGATGAGCAACACCGACATGACGCGAGAGTACGCCCTCGCGGCTCGGCATTTCGGACTCAATCTGAACGCGCTGGAGAAGTTGGCGCTCAACGCCATGAAGAGCGCCTTTATCCCCTACAAAGAGCGGATAAACTTTATTTACGAAGTAATCAAGCCGGGCTATCACCGGGTCCGCCAGAAATACGACTTGTAGGTGGACAAACTGCTGGCGGACCCGATGGTCCTGGGGGGTATCGCGACCGCCGTGGCGGCGGTCGTAGGCGGCGGGTTCGCCATTTACCGCAAGACCAAGAAACGCGCCGCCCTGATCCGGGAATTGCGCATGATGCAGACCATGGGCCACAACCGCTCCGGCGATCCATGGGTCATCGGGAAGTACCGGGTCTTGAAGAAACTGGGCACCGGCGGCATGGCCAAGGTATATCTGGCTGCCAACGCGCAGGGAAATCTGGTGGCGCTCAAGGTGCCGGATCCGCAATTCTTCCAGACCGAGGAGCACCGCACCTATTTCCGCCAGGAGCTGTCGGTCGGCAAGAAGATGCAGCACCCCAACGTGGTGCGGATTCTTGACTACGCCGACGGCGCCGAGGGCATGCCGTACATCGCCATGGAGTACGTGGACGGCGTGACCCTGGACAAGAAACTTCCGCGCAAGCGGCCGGTGAGCCTGGATTTCGCGGCGATCATTTTATCAAGAGTATCCGCGGCCCTCGAGTACGCGCACAACATGGGCGTGATTCACCGCGACATCAAGCCAGAAAACATCATGATCAGCCGCGACGGCGAGGTCAAGGTCACCGATTTCGGCATCGCGCGCGACCTCTGGGATCCCCCCCGCGCGACCGGCGACGGCAACACGTTCGTCGGGTCGCCGCACTACATGTCCCCGGAGCAGATCAGCACGGAAAAAGTGGATTATCGCACCGATTATTATTCCATAGGAGTGCTGGCCTTCCGGCTGATGACCGGCTACCTGCCGTTCGAGGGAGAAACCACTCTGGAAGTCATCACCCGCAAGGTCTCCCAACTTCCCCCGCCGCCCTCCACGTACAACCAGGACATTCCCCTGGAGCTCGAGCAGTTGATTCGCGAATTGATGCAGCGCGAGCCGGAGAGACGCCCGGTGTCGGCGCTCCCCATCCGGAAAATCTTCAAGAAGTTCGTCCCCAAGTCGAAGAAGCGCCATACGGCGCGCTCGGGAAGCAGCGTCGCCGAGGATTTCTAAGGTTCGCGGCGAACCTCGCCTCTTCACCAATTTCGCGGAGGATAGTCAATGAGCATTGAAGCTACCTTGTCGACCAGCACGATGGGCATCACGCTTGAGAAGCTGCTGCGGGCGATGGTCGATCACGGCGGTTCGGATCTGCACCTCGCCGTAGGCAGCCACCCTGCGGTGCGCGTGGACGGCCACCTGCACCCCCTGCAGGACTTCCCGCTGCTCGATCAGGCCGCGATGGAAGGCATCCTGTACCCCATACTCGACGGCGAGCAGCAGGAAAAGCTGCTCAAGGCCCGCGAGCTGGACTTCTCGTACTCAATTCCCGGCCTGTCCCGCTTCCGCGGCAACATCCTCTGGCAGCGCGGCACGCTGGGCGCGGTGTTCCGCGCCATCCCGGCCCGCCCCATCACGCTGGAGGAGCTGGGCCTGCCGCAAGTCATCCGCGATCTGGCCCAGAAGCCGCGCGGACTTGTGCTGGTGACCGGGCCCACCGGCAGCGGAAAGTCGACCACGCTGGCCGCCATGATCGACTACATCAACGCCAACTACGATCACCACATCGTGACCATTGAAGACCCCATCGAGTTCATGCACAAGAACAAGCGGTGCATCGTGAGGCAACGTGAACTGGGCGCGGACACGCTGTCCTTCGCGGCGGCACTCAAGCACGTGCTGCGCCAGGATCCCGACGTCATCCTGGTGGGCGAAATGCGCGACCTGGAAACCATCGGCCTGGCGGTCACCGCGGCCGAGACCGGCCACCTTGTGTTCGGCACGCTGCACACCACCTCGGCCGCCTCGACCGTGGACCGCGTGATCGACGTGTTCCCATCGGCGCAGCAGTCCCAGATCCGCATGCAGCTCTCCGGCACCCTGGAGGGCGTCGTCTCGCAGTGTCTCGTGCCGCGCGCCGAGGGCCGCGGACGCGCCTGCGCCATGGAGATCATGGTGGGCACCAGCGCGGTGCGCAACATGATCCGCGAAGGCAAGACCCACCAGATCAACAACATGATCCAGTCCGGCGGCAACGTGGGCATGCAGACGCTCAACGCGGCGCTCAAGAACCTGGTGACCAAAGGCGTCTGCACGCTGGAGGCGGCGCTGGGCAAGTCGTCTTATCCGGACGAGCTGCGCGCCATGATGGGACGCGACTAGTGGCGCGGGTGCTTGTCATCCTGCTGGTGCTGGCGACGGCGCTGCCGGCTTTTTCCGATCCGCCGAAAGGCCCGGTGAAATCCCTCAAGGTCATCGTGCGCACGGTCGACGACTGGGGCGCCGGCACCACCGACACGGTCACCTTGAGCATGGGCGACGCCTACGAGTGGACGCTGGCCGGCAAGGGGGAAACCTTCAAACCGGGCAACGCGGACACCTTCGTGCTGGGCACTCAGGGGCTCAACGTCGAGGACATCAAGGCCATCAAGCTTCGCAAGTCGCGCGGAGCGGATGACGACTGGGGCCTCAAGGGGCTCGAAATCTGGATCAACGGGCGGCCGTTCTATCGAAACAACGTCATCGAGCTGACGCTGCACGGCGGCCACCTTGAATGGGTGGCTCCGGATTTCCCGAAGAAACCGTGAAACAAAGGGTTTTTACCAGGGTCTAGCCTGACGTAGCCCCACCACACAAGGCGTTGAACCATTTCGGGAGGAAGCTCATGATCTTCATCAAGATGATGCGGTCGCTGGCCGTTGCCCTGGTGTTTTGCATTCTGGCCGGCGCGGCCGCGTTCGCCGATCATGACGGGATTGACAGCCTCCAGAAAAAGCTCCAGCTCACTCCCGAACAGATGCTCCGCGTTACGCCCATCGTCAAGAAGTACTACGAGGGCAAGCAGGCCAGCCTGAAGGTTTTCGAGACGCAGATCGATAGCGTCCTCAACCCCGAGCAGCGGACGAAGTTCAACCAGATCCG
>VGFD01000256.1 GCA_016868975.1 Armatimonadota bacterium
TACTTCCGCGAGGTAGCCACCCGCTGCGACCAGATCGCGGTGATGGCCTACGACACCGCGATGCCCACGCCCCCCCTATACGCCCGTTTCGTGGCCTGGGAAACCGCCGCGCTGGCTCGCGGCCTGCAATCCAGCGATTGTCGGCCGCTCATCGGCGTACCCAGCTACGACGACGGAGGACCCACCCACTTCCGCGGCGCCGAGACGCTTGCCACCGCGCTCCTCGGCGTGCGCGCGGGACTCGCTCGAGCAGGTCCCAGCCGCAACTTCGACGGCGTCGCGCTCTACGCGGAGTGGACCACGGACGCCACCGAGTGGCGCGATCTGCGCCTGGGCTGGCCGTAAAGGCACCACAGGACCGCCCGCCCGCTCGACCGAATTGACACTCTGCGCCTCCGAGCGCATCATTGGGGGATGTTGCCGTGAGCGCCGAGCCCGCCGCACCCGAGAACCGTGCCGCCATCGCCGCCTTCCTGAACCGGGTGGACTTCAGCCGCGATCCGCTTCCCGTCGTGGTGCAGGACGCCCAGACCCGGGAGGTGCGCATGGTCGGGCTGGCCACCCGCGAGTCTCTGGAAATGACCCTGCGCAGCGGCACCGCCCACTTTCACAGCCGCTCCCGCGCCCGCTCCTTCAAGAAGGGCGAGACCTCCGGCGCCGTGCAGCACATCCGCCGCGTGTGGCTCAGTTGTGACGCCGACGCCGTTGTCTTCGAAGTCGAGCAGGTCGGCGACGTCACCTGCCACCTGGGCGCGCGCACCTGCTTCACACACGGCGTCTCCCTGCAGCGCTCGGAAGACGAGGCCGCTCAAGAGGGCCCGCCCATGGTGCCGGTCACCGTGGGCGCGCCGGGCAACGGCCGCAACAGCCTGCTGCAAAGGCCCCTCGACTCGCTGGCGCTGGAAACCCACGTGCGGCCGCTCCTCGCCGCCTACGAGGCGCTTCTCCGGCTCGATGACGAGGATGCGGACGCGCCCCTCCCCATCCCCCGCAACGCCCACCGAGTCGCGGTGCTGGACCCTTTGCTGACCGAGATCCGCGCGCTGGCGAGGGTGGACGAGGCGGAGGGGATCGTGGCGAAGGCCGCCGGCGTGTGGTCCTGGGCAGCCATCGGACTCCTGGTCGAGGGCGCCGCGGACGCGCCGGCCATGGCGGCCTCCATCGCGCAGGGCTATTTCGCCGCGCGCGTCCCGACGGCAGAGCTGCGGTCGCTCCTGGAAGGCCTGGAGCGCGACCTCACCGCCGCGAGCGACGCCGCGGACTTCCGCACGGCGGTGCTCAGCGCGCTTGAGCTCGCCGGACGCTTCATGCGCAGCCTCGATCTGCGCCCGTACACCTTTTTAGACCACGACCGGCGCACCATGCTGGCCCGCGGGGGGAAGCCCGGCCGGTCGGAGCTTGCCATCCGCAAGTCCGGAAAACGTCCTTCATCGGCCAGTTCCGCGAAAACTTAAGCCGGCCGGCTTTAGATGAACCGGCCCGGGTCCGATAGTATGCTTGTGAAGCCGTTCGTCCGCGCCCAGGGCACCGACGGGGCCCGCCTGACGCCTTACCGAGGTCCGCGGGTTGAGACCACCCGCACCCGTGACACTCGCCGGGTGATGCTGCGCCGCCAGATCTTGCTGGCTTCGGCAATTTTAGTCTCAAGGTTGGGCTAGAATCTCGTCCCAGCGTGCGGCGGCCTTCTCAAGCATGGCAAGCGCGGGAGCCCGTCCGTTGATGGCGGCTTCGACCGCGTCGTTCAAAGCGAGATTCAGGCGTGACAGCGAAGGCAGCGACAGCGTCAGGTCCCGCGCGTAGGGCAGCTGCGCCGCGTCAATGCGCATCGCCTCGTCTTCCAGGGGATGTTCGCCGCGGCCCCCGGAAAATAGTGGATCCTTCGCCGCCGCTGTCACTGAGGGAAGCAGCGGCACCAGCCGACAAAACGCGAGCTGATTTTCCGCGTCCGTGAGAAAGAGTCCCAGCGCGGACGCGCCCGCGTGGTCTTTTGACGCGCGGGGGATGACGAAGTGCATGCACGAGGCCGGCACGAGGCCGGCTTTTCCTTTTGCCAGGGGGCCCAGACCGGTGTCCGCGTACACGTCCGGCGCCTCGCTGCGCATGCTGAGCAGAAACTGCGGACCGGTCACCAGCATTCCCAGCGTGCCCACTTTATAGCGGCGCACCGCTTCGGGATAATCTCCGGTAAGCGTCTCGCGCGGGATCAGGTCGTCGCGCATGAGGCGAGTATAGAAATCCACCGCCGCCGCGTGGGCCGGCGTGGCAAACAGCGCGCGACGGCCGCTGGCGTCCACGATGGGGAGCCCCTCGAGCTGCCAATCATCGAGCAGGCGCACGGTGGGAAGAAGGCCGTAGACCCCGGTCTTTCGAATCGCGCGCGCCGCTGCTACAATTTCCTCCCAGCTCGTTGGGGGCGTGCGCTCGTCGAGCCCCGCCTCACGAAAAATCCGTCGATTGTACAGCAACAGTCGAATCGTGATGTACCAGGGAATCGAGTACGGCTTTCCACCCGCGGAAATTGCATTCCAGAACTGAGGAAAATATTTTTTGCGGTCCGCCGCAGCCACCAGTCCATCGGTGCTGACCAGGGCGTTGCTTTGCGCAAGGCGCATGGCGTCCACCGGACCCAGGTTCACCAGGTCCGGCGCGTCACCCCCGGCCAGCGAGGCCAGCAATTTCTGCATGAGCACGCGCTCGGGGACGTCGAGCCAGCCCACGTCCACTCCTGGATGCATGCGCTCAAAGCGCGCCCGCAGGCCGTCAACATAGCCGGTGTAGGTGGGTTTCAGAGAAAGCGTCCAGAACTCCAGCGCATTACCCCGCCTTGTGGACGGTGGCCCGCATCCGCTGGCCCAGGGGACGGCCAGTGCGGCCAGCAGGAGATCTCTTCGCCTCAACGCGGGACAGGCGCGCCGGGTGGCGCGATGGGACGCGGCGATGGGGATGCGGTGGGAGAAGCCGCCGGCGACGGACTCGGAGAAGGCGTCGCCGGCTCCGGCTTTGTCTCTTCCGGCTTTTTCGGCAACCGGGCCGGCCCGGGCGGCGGCAAGTTCATGCCAAGCCGCGTCATTGAATCCCGCGCGTCCAGGTCAAGCGGATCAATTTCGAGCGCTTCCTGCAAGGTCTTGACCGCGTCGTCCTTCTTGCCCTCCTGCACCTGCAGGAGCGCTTTCAGCACCAGGGCCTTCACCATTGCCGGGTCGCGCTTCAGCGCCTCGTCCACCTCCTTGCGGGCGTCCTTGAAATTCTGCCGGGCCATGGCCATCAAGCCGCGCGCGGTCGGGGCGTAGGGTCCCATTTGATCCTCATCGAGGACTCGGCGAAAAGAATTGTAGGCGTAGCCCATGTCCTTCATCTGGAAGGCGACCCAGCCCTGGGAAAAATGGTACATCGGCTTCTTCGGCTCCAGCAGACACGCCTTGCGCAGCCGGGCCAGCGCCATCTGCGGCGTGCGCGAATTGTAGAGCGCGACCCCCAGGTTGTACATATTCGGCGCGTACTCGTCGTAAAGGGCGCGGCTGCGATCGAAGGCGTCCACCGCCTCTTTCAATTTCCCCGCTTTGTAAGCGACCACGCCGACCGCGTAATAAGAGAGAAACGAGCGTTGATCGAATTTTAGTATCGACTGCGCATACTCTTTTGCCTTGTCAAATTTTCCCTGCGCCATCGCTGATTGGGCCAGTTGCACCCAGCCGTTATAGTCGCGCATATCGAGGCCCACGACCTGGAGAAAGGATTTCTCCGCGGCGTCAAACTCATAAAGCTGGTAGCGGCACACGCCGAGCATAAAATGCGCTTGCTTCATCGTGGGATTGATGGCCACTGCCTTGTCGAGCTGGTCGGCGGCCTCTTTCCAGCGGCCATTGCTGAACTGTCGCTTGCCCGCGTCAAACAGCGCGTAGGCTTTGGCCTCATCCGGCTGGGGAGCCGCCTGCACGGCGCCACTCAGCAGCATGAGCAACAACAAAAAAAGGATCACGCGCTCTCCACGTTGCTCAAATTCGGATGACCCAGAAACTTGATTCCGAAGAGATTGTTCACTTCACGCTCCAGAAAATCGGCGCAGGCGAACAGTGAAAACAAGGAATCCATGCTGCGGCGATCGGTGACCGAGCGGATGACGATGTGCGCCGTCGCACCGATCTCAAAGGTGTAGGTAAGGTGTATCTCGCCTTCCTCGTGCTGACTGGCGGCCAGGGTCAGCAGGCGGCCGCCGTTGTCGTGCAGGTAGCGTGCCGCGGCCAGGAACATGGTGTGCGAGCACGCGCCGCGATACTGCACGCCGGGCTCGCCTTCCAGCACGTTCTGGCTGGCGCGCACCGCCTCCTCGAGGCTCTTCCAGAGCAAGGGAGCCCACTGGGCGGCCTCCGTGCCGTGCAGGTCGCGATTGCTCACCGAGGAGGTGCGGTCCTCATGCCGCACCGCCAATGCCGCGCTGACGGGCGAGGCGAGGCACCTCGCGCCCGACTTGCTCGCAAAGCGCGCGGAGATCTGCAAAGGTGAAGCGCGCGTCGCCAATGTCCACCTTCTTCTTGACTTTGGGGCCGTGGAAGTCTGACCCCCCGCTCACCACCAGGTTGTAGCGCTGCGCCATGTCAACGAACATGGCGGTCTGTGCGGCGTCGTGCTGCGCGTAGCGCGCCTCCAGCCCGTCCAGCCCGGACGCCACCAGCGGTGCGATGGCCTCTTCGCCGCCCAGGTAACTGGGATGCGCGAGCACCGCAATGCCGCCCGCCGTGTGGATCAGCGCGATGGCCTCGGCGGGTGTGAGCGAGGCGCGCGGCACGTAGGCCGGGCGCCCGCGCGCCAGCCACTTGTCAAAGGCGTCCCCCACGTGCGCGACGACCTTGCGGTCCACCAGCGCCAGGGCGACGTGCGGCCGCCCGATGGAGGCGCCCTTCGCGTGGCGCGCCACTTCCGTTTCGGACACATCGATGCCGTTTTCCCGGAGTCTTGCAAGGATGGCGCTGGAGCGCTCCTCGCGGGACCGCTGGATGCGGGCCAGCGCCTCTTGCAGCGCGGGCGTGCCGGGGTCGATGAAGTAACCCAGGATGTGCGCTTCAGTTCCCCCGTAATCCGTGTTGATCTCAATGCCCGGGATGATGTCGAGGCTCCAGCGGGCCGCCTCCTCCAGCGCTTCATCCAGGCCGGAGGTGGTGTCGTGGTCGGTGATGGCGATGACGCGCACGCCCTTGCGGACGGCGCGTCGAACCACACGGCTCGGCGTCAGCGTGCCGTCCGAGGCGGTCGTGTGCATATGGAGGTCTACGGTCAAGCCAAGAGGACTCCTCAGGGGGTGCTCCATGATTTCCCTTAACCCCTCACACCTTCCCGCCCCCGAGCAAAAAGGAAACGCCCGCCCCGGGGGGACGGGCGTTTCCTCGGCCCGGTCTATTCGGCGGCGGCGCCCACCAGGACGGCGTCCGGCTGCTCGACAATGCCGAACGCCTTGCGCACCAGTTTCTCGATCTCATTGGCGACCTCGGGATGCTCCTCGAGGAAGATGCGGGCGTTTTCACGGCCGTGGCCCAGCTTGTGAGACTCGTACGTGAACCAGGTGCCGCTCTTCGCCACGATCCCGGCGTCGCAGCCGACGTCCAGCAGGGAGGCCGCGCGGGAGATCCCCTTGCCGTAGATGATGTCGAACTCAGCCTGGCGGAACGGTGGCGCCAGCTTGTTCTTGACGACCTTTACCTTCACCCGGTTGCCCACCATGTCGGTGCCGACCTTGATCGCTTCGCCCTTGCGGACGTCCAGGCGCACCGACGAGTAGAACTTGAGCGCGCGGCCGCCGGGCGTGGTCTCGGGGTTGCCGAACATCACGCCGACCTTCTCGCGAAGCTGGTTGATGAAGATGACGCAGGTGCGCGCCTTGCTGACCACACCGGTGAGTTTGCGGAGCGCCTGGGACATGAGCCGCGCCTGCAAGCCCACGTGGGCGTCGCCCATCTCGCCCTCAATCTCGGCGCGCGGCACCAGCGCCGCCACCGAGTCGACCACGATGATGTCGATGGCGTTGGAGCGCACCAGCGACTCGACGATCTCCAGCGCCTGCTCGCCGGTGTCGGGCTGCGAGACGTAGAGGTTGTCGATGTCCACCCCGATATTGCGGGCGTACGTCGGATCCAGCGCGTGCTCGACGTCGATGAAGGCCGCCACGCCGCCGCTTTTCTGGGTCTCGGCGACCGCCTGCAGGGCCAGCGTGGTCTTTCCCGAGGACTCGGGGCCGTAGATCTCGATGACGCGCCCGCGGGGAAGGCCCCCGGTGCCCAGCGCGAGGTCGACGGTGAGGGCGCCCGTGGAGATGGTGCTCACGTGCATCTTGGCGCGGGCCTCGCCAAGCTTCATGATGGCTCCGCTGCCGAACTGCTTCTCGATCTGGGCGATGGCGAGCTCTAGTGCTTTATGCTTGTCCATGAAATCTCAGGCCTCCAAAGATTCGTGAGTTGCGCAATGGGTGTTCAAAGGATCACCTTCTCGTGAAAGACATTCGAGGGCGATTCGCGCAATTCCTGGTCGCGCCTGGATTTTTACCGGATGGCGGAACCACGCCCTTGAATGTTATCCGGCAGTCAAGGCAGGGGTCGGCTGCGCCGACCCCCGCCGGGTTTTAACGGCATGCTACCCTCATCTGGGCGCCCTGGCGGGCTCGCCGAGCGGAAAGTCCTCGACATGAAGGTAGGTGGGTCCCCGGGTGGACAGCCGGCTCTCCATGAGCGTGAAGCTCTGCACCGCCCACTGCTGGCGGGCGGCGCGCGTGTCTCGGATGGCGTTCTGGAGCCCCTCCACCCCTTTGGGAGAGCGCACCCGGCCCACCGTCAGGTGCGGCGCGAACGGTCGATCCTCGCCGGGAAAGCCCAGTGGCTGCAGCACGCGCTCGACGGCTGCCTGAAGCGCGACCAGCGGGCCGCTGTCCTCCAGGCCAATCCACACGACCCGCGGCTTGCCCCGGGGCGGAAAGGCGCCCGTATCGCCGGTCCCCATAACGAAGGCCGGCGCGGCGATAGTGCACAGGGCGGCACGGACTTCGGCGGCGCGCTCGACGGTCACCTCGCCCAGGAACTTGAGCGTGACGTGGATGTTCTCCGGCTCGACCCACTTGACGTCCCCACCGGCGCGCGTGAGCGCATCCTGGATGGAGGTCAGGGCCGCCCGCACGTCATCCGGTGGGACGACGGCGACGAAGAGCCTCAACCCTCTTTCTTAAGGGAGAACTTCACCCGCTTGATCTGGTCGACGGCCTCGTTGAGCACCTCCGCGGGCTGCTTCGGGCTCACCAGCACGGGGTCGTTGGTGTCGGCGGCCAGCATCGGGACGTCGGGCAGGTCGTCGAAGTGCATCTCGACGTCCTTGAAGGAGCCAGCCAGCTTGTACACCAGGCAGGGGTCTTCATAAGGATTGGGGGGGAAGTTGCGCTGCCACGCCTCCAACACGTGGACGGTCAGCTCGTCGCACGAGATGGGCTGTTTCGTCTGCTCCAGGATCCGGCGGATAATCCCGCACACCGGGGTGTGGCGCGACAGATCGCGAACTTCAAACACGAAGAACCTCCTACTTGCGCTTGGGAGCGGGCGGCGGGCGTCACAATAGGCATCCCCTCGGCCTTCCCGTTGAAAACGGCGCCCCCTATTGTAGCAAGGCGTTCAAGCAACTGTCAATTCGCCCGGGGTGTGAGCAAGTCGGGTCAACAAAATAGACCCGACTGTGCCTCCCAGAAATCCTGGCGTTTCACGGGACTTTCAGGTCCTTTTCAGCCCCTGACGGTAGACTGGCATCAAGAACGAGCCCCACAGG
>VGFD01000257.1 GCA_016868975.1 Armatimonadota bacterium
CGCACTGCGCTATCCGCGTGGGACGGGCGTGGGGGTGCCTCTTGAGGAGATGCGCACGATTCCCATCGGGCAGGCCGAAGTGCTGCGTGAGGGGCGCGACGTGGCGCTGCTGGCCTATGGGCACATGGTGTATCCCAGTCTGCTGGCGGCGGAATCGCTGGCGGCTTACGGCATCAACGCGACGGTCGTGAACATGCGCTTCGTGAAGCCGATGGACGAGTCGGTGGTGAAGCGCGTGGCGCGCGACATCGGGGTCATCGTGACGGTGGAGGAGCACGCGCGCATGGGCGGCTTTGGCTCGGCGGTGCTGGAGTGCCTCGCCAAGAACAGGCTGCACGACGTCAGGGTGCACAACATCGGCGTGGACGATAAAGTCCTCGAGCACGGCTCTCCGGCCGTGCTGCGTGAAGTGAACGGGCTGACGCCGGATGCGATCACCAACGCGGTGCGCGCGTTCGTCGGAGATCCGGTGGCGTACAAGGCGCCCGTCCCGCACTGATCCCTCCACGAGTGCGGCTGCCGATCGTTTTCGCCTTCATTTGTATCAATGACGCTCAAATGGATCGGCAGTGCGAGAGCGATTGCATTAATTCGGGGGGCTTTGCATTTGCCTCAAAAAGAACGTCTCGACGTGCTGCTGGTGGAGCGTGGGCTGGCATCTTCTCGCGAGCGGGCGCGCGCGCTGATCATGGCAGGCCAGGTGAACGTCGCCGCGGCGCGGGTCGACAAGGCGGGCACCATGGTTTCCCGAGAGGCCGAGATCACGCTGCGGGCGCCCGACGTGCCGTTTGTGAGCCGCGGCGGCCTCAAACTGGAAAAGGCGCTCGATTTATTCGGGCTTAAGGTAGCCGATCGCGTGTGCCTTGACGCCGGCGCTTCGACGGGCGGCTTCACCGACTGCTTGCTGCAGCGCGGCGCGACGCGAGTGTACGCGGTGGATGTAGGCTATGGGCAGATCGCGACGACGCTGCGCGAGGATCCCCGAGTGGTGGTGCGGGAACGGGTGAACGCGCGGAATCTCACCGCGGAGCACGTGCCAGAGAAGGTGCAATTCGCCTGCGTGGACGTTTCGTTCATCTCGCTCTCAAAGGTGCTGCCGGCGATCCTGGCGCGGCTGGATGAAGGCGCCGATCTGGTGGCGCTGGTCAAGCCGCAGTTTGAAGCCGGCCCGCGCGACGTGGGGAAAAACGGTGTGGTTCGCAAGCCGGAGGTGCACGAGCGCGTGCTGATTGAGGCGGTGCAAGCGTGTGTCGACGCTGGCCTGCGGGTCGCCGGGCTCACGTTTTCACCGGTGCGCGGGCCCAAGGGAAATCTCGAATTTCTGCTGTGGGGCCGCTCTGGAGCCGAAGGGAACGCGGCTCCGGAATTGAATACCATTCAGGAAGTGGTTGCGGACGCCCACCGCGCGCTGTTGGAGGATCGGTAATGCTGGCCGAAATCAACATCCAGGATTTTGCGATCGTCGATCGGCTGCACCTCGCGCTGGAGGAAGGGCTGAACGTCCTCACCGGCGAGACGGGCGCCGGAAAATCCATCGTGGTCGATGCGCTGGGATTCGTGCTGGGCGCGCGGGCCGGCGCGTCCGTGGTGCGACCGGGCGCGAAACTGGCGCGCGTCGAGGCGCTGTTTGAAGCGTCTCCCGAGGTGCGCGGGCGGCTCGACGACCTGGGGCTGGCGAGCGACGATGCCGCGATTGTGCTGGCCCGCGAAATTACCGCCGCTGGCCGCAACACCCATCGCATCAACGGCACGCTGGTCACCCAGGCGGTCCTGCGCGAGGTCGGCGACCTGCTCGTCGAGGTGCACGGCCAGCACGAGAGCCAGGGCTTGATGTCGGCCGCGCGCCACCTGGAGTTTCTCGATCGTCTCGGCGGAGAGTCGGTGCAGCAGTGGCGCGCGCCTCACAAGGTCGCACACGAGCGCTGGAAATCGTTGCGCGCGGAGCGGGAAGCACTGGTGGCCCAGCAGCGGGATCGCGAGCGGCGGCGCGAGTGGCTTGCCTTCGAGGCGGAAGAGATCGAGGCGGCCGGACTGATCGCCCAACCCGACGAGATTGAGGCGCTGCAAGCGGAGCGCTCGCTGCTCGCCAACGCGGACAAGATCCGCGTGCGGGTCGAGGAGGCGGCGGCCCTGCTCGACGACGGCGACGGCGTGCAGGGCGCGCGTACTTTGCTGGGGCGCGTTGCGCGGCTCCTGTCACAGGTTTCGGCGTTCGATCCGGCCGCGGAATCGACCGCCGCGACCGCGCAGGGCGCGCTGGTGTCAATCGAGGAATTGGCGCGCGATTTGAGCGCGTACGGGGATCGCGTGGACGCCGATCCCCGCCGGCTGGAGCAGGTCCACGAGCGGCTCGACCAGATTTCCCGTCTGCAGAAAAAATACGGCGGCACGGTCGGGGAAATTCTGGCCTACGCCGCGCGGGCGCGAGCGGAGCTTGGCACGCTCCAAACCAGCGAGGCGCGGCAGGCGGAACTGGAAGCCGACATCGCGCTGGCCGGCGGGGCGCTGGCCGAGCTGGCCGGAAAATTGTCGGCCGCGCGCCGCGAGGTCGCGTCGTCGCTGGAAGCGCGGGTGGCGTCCGAATTGCACGACCTGGAAATGAAAGGCACGAAGTTCGCGGCGCGCTTCTCGTGGGAGCATGCCGACGACGGTTTGCCGGTGGCGGCACTCGGGGACGGCCTGTTCCAGGTGGGCGCCAGCGGGGCCGACCGAGTCGAGTTCCTGATTTCCGCGAATCCTGGACAGCCGCTGATGCCGCTGGCGCAGATCGCCTCGGGTGGCGAGATGTCCCGCATTATGCTGGCGATTCAAAGCGTGCTGGCGGAGGTGGATCCGGTCGGCACGCTGATCTTCGACGAGGTGGACGCCGGGTTAGGGGGCATCGCGGCCGAAGCGGTGGCCGGCCGCCTGCGCCGCATCGCCCAGTCGCGGCAGGTCGTGTGCATCACGCACCTGCCGCTGGTGGCGGCTGCGGCGGCCACGCACTGGACAATTTCCAAGGAAGTGGTCGACGACGCCACCCGCTCCCGGGCGGCGCTGCTGAACGACGTGCAACGGGCCCACGAGATCGCGAGAATGATGGCGGGCAAGCAGGCGAGCGAGACGACGGTGCGGCAAGCACAAGAAATGCTCGGCAAGCGCAAGCGGAAGACGAAAGTCTAGCCGAGACGCTTGTTGGGAAGGACTCGACGCCTCCTCAGGGAACGGGTAGGTTCCCCATTTGGTGCCGAGGAGCATAGCCGGTGAAGGTGGTCAAGACCGACAAGACGGGCATGGTTGCTCGCACGGTTCTCGAAAACGGTCTCGTGGTGCTGACGGAGGACATCCCCATGTACGCCTCCGCCAGCCTGGGCGTGTGGATCAACGTGGGATCCAAGCACGAGGCCGAGAACGATGCCGGCATTTCGCACTTCATTGAGCACATGCTCTTCAAAGGCACGCCCACCCGCTCGGCCTACGACATCGCCGACGTGATGGAAGGCGTGGGCGGCTATCTCAACGGCACCACCGACAAAGAACAGACCTGTTACTCGTGCCGCGTCATGGACAAGCACGTCGATCTATCCATGGACCTCATCGGCGACATGATCCGCAACTCGCTGTACGACCCGGAGGAACTGGAGCGCGAGAAGAACGTCGTGCTCGACGAGATCAAGACCTACGAGGACTCGCCGCCCGACGTCATCCACGACATGTTCCTGCGCACCACCTGGAAGGGACATCCCCTGGGGCGCTCCACCATCGGCACCGAGGAGGTCATCCGCGCCGCCAACCGCGCGCAGATGATGCACTACCAGCAGACCCACTACAATCCCGGGAACATGCTGGTCACCGTGGCCGGCCGCGTCGACCACGACCGCGTCGTCGAAAAGACGCTGCAGTGGTTCGGCGACATGAAGAATCCCCGCCACGAGTTCAGCCCCGCGCTGCCCCAGGTGGATCCCCGCTGCGTGTACCGCAACCGTGACACCGAGCAGATCTACCTGTGCATGGGCGGCGAGGGTCTCCCCATGGCCCACGAGGGCAAGTACAAGCTGCAGATGCTCGACAACGTGCTGGGCGGCGGCATGTCCTCGCGGCTCTTCCAGGAGATCCGCGAGAAGCGCGGCCTGGTGTACAACGTGGGCTCGTTCGTGTATTCGTACATGGACGGCGGCGTATTCGGCGTGTACGTGGTCGCCGGCCCCGACGCGATGCGCGAGGTGATGCCGCTGCTGCGCGACATCTGCGCCGACGTTCGCGAGAACGGCATCACCGAGCGCGAGTTCGAGCGCTCGCGGGAGTACTTGAAGGGGTCCTTCGCGCTGGGCCTGGAGTCCTCGTCGATGCGCATGATGCGGCTGCTGCGCTCGGAGACCGGCTACGGCCGCTTCGTTCCCCCCGAGGAAGTCGTGGCCCGCATCGACGCCGTCACCATCGAGGACGTCAACCAGTACGCCAGCCAGTACCTCGACCTCGATCGCTTCTGCTTCACCGCCCTGGGACCGTTCCGCGGCACCCGCCGCAAGCTGCTGCGCGAGCTGGCGCCCGGCGCCTGGGAAGAGGACGTCGGGCCCTACGACCGTCCCCGCCGCAAGCGCAAGAGCGCGGACAACGGGGAAGCCGTCAACGAGGAGCCGCAGCCGGTAATCTCGTCGCGCGTGCACGTCACCTAGGCGATGGCTCCGATTCGCGTCACCGTCGCCGGCGCGTGCGGCCGCATGGGCCAGGAAGTGGTCCGCACCATCATCGGGCTGTCCGACATCCGACTGGTGGGCGCGTTGGACCGCGCCCAGGTCGGCCACGACGTTGGGGAAGTCGCCGGACTCGGGGTTTGCGGCGTGGCGGTCAGCGAGACTCTGGAAGAGGCGCTGAGCGGGTCAAGCACCGACGTGCTGGTGGATTTCACGCGGGGCGACGTGGCCCCCACCACCGTCATCCAGGCGCTGGGACGCGGCGTGCGGTGCGTCGTGGGCACGACCGGAATTTCCGCCGCCGACCTCAAGCGCATGGAGGACGCGGCCGCGTCGAGCGCCGTGTTGATCGCACCGAATTTCGCCCTGGGTGCGGTGCTGATGATGCGCTTCGCGGCCGAGGCCGCCCAGTATTACCAGTGGGCGGAAATCATCGAATTGCACCACGAAAAGAAGATCGACGCCCCTTCCGGCACGGCCCTGCGCACCGCGGAAATGATGGCCGCGCGCCAATCCGCCTTTCAGAGAGTGGCCGGCGAAACCGAGAAGGTGGGCGGCGCCCGTGGCGCGGACTGCGGCATCCGCGTCCACTCGGTACGCTTGCCCGGCCTGGTGGCCCACCAGGAAGTGCTGCTCGGCGGTACCGGTGAGACGCTCACCATCCGCCATGACAGCATGGCCCGCACGTCCTTCATGCCGGGCGTGATGCTCGCCATCCGCCGCATCGGCAAGGCGAAGGGCCTGATGGTAGGTCTGGAGCACCTCCTCTAAGCCCCACGATTCGGCGTCGGGCGGATTGAAATCGCGGCACCGCCCGGTTAGAATGGAGGGCAGAATGCGCCCTATCCGCGGCCTGATGCCGTTCTCTCGATGAGTTACACCGAGAACTTCTACGATTCGGTGCGCGCGGTTATCGCGCCGCGGCTCTACAACATTGGCTTCCGCCAGCGCGACCAACTCGTGTTCACGCGCCCCATCGGCCGCTTCGTGCAGGTCATCGAGTTTGCGTCCTCCACCCCGAGCGACGAGCGCTTTACCGTGCGGCTGGGCATCTACGTCCCCTTCGCGCCCGACGTGGAGGGCGACGACCTGGGACTGGTCGGCGTGCCGGGCGTGTCCCGCTGCCAGGTGCGCGCCTCCCTGGGCAAGATTCTCTACGGCAAGGACTACATCTGGAAGACGTCGCTGGCCTGGGACGAAACCTACCGCCAGATGCGCGATGCTTTGCGGGGGATTCTCATTCACGGGCTCGGATGGCTGGCGCAGAGCAGCGAGCCGGCCGCGCTGGTCCGCTACTTCGCGCGCGGCGCGGCACGCTATCCCGATGGGCACAAGAGCAGCAGCGTTTCGCCCATGGTGATGCTGGGGTTGCTCTACGAAGTCACCTCCGAGCCCGGGCAGGCGCGTCGCTGGTATCGTCGCGCGCTGTCCGCGAATGGTCCGATGACGCCGGGGTTGCGCGGTTGGCTGTACAACCGCATGCACAACCTCCCCACCGAGTAGGGTTCCGATCTCCATCGTCGAACCGGCTGCCGCATGGTGAGGAGAATTGGCGCTCTGATCGTCTTGCTCGCATGCACCGTCGCCACGATGGCGGCACCGGAGTCCGCAAGGGCGTCAAACCCAGGCGAAGGGACGTTCGTGAAGACGCTGTCGCGCGCTCCAGGGGCGGGCCGCGACTGGCGCACCGTACTGGATCGCTACGGACGCTTCAAGCTGAACATCCCCGTCGAGTGGACGGAATATCCGCCCGAGCAGTACGGGGATAATTACAACCTCGTCGTCGGCGAAAACAGCGCGCGCGACGGCTTCACCGCTAATTTCAACGTCATTTTCCTGGAAGTTCCATCGGACTATAAGCTCACCGAGTCGATGGTGTCCTCTCTCGCGAAAGAGACGCTGAAGAGCGCCCAGCAATACCATTACGTGGTGAAGGACAAGGCCTTCACGAAGCTCGGTGGAATCCCGTGCGTCGTGCTCGGCGGGACGCTCAATGTGCAGGGGCGTCACCTGCGCAATCTCCAGATTCGTATCGTGCACCGACAGATGAACTACCTGTTCACCTTCACCACGCTGGACAAGTCTTACGCCCAGTACGAGCCCCTGTTCGCCCGCTTCGCGCGCTCGCTGGTGTTCGAGCGCGAGGACGGGACGTGGCCTTCGCCACCCCTGGCGTCGCCCTCGCCCTCCCCGAAGCCGTCGCCCAACCCGTCGTCAGCAGCCTCTCCGGCGCCGACCGTGACGCCCAGCCCGAGCCCATCCCCGCAACCTGATTGATGCGGGCCGTCTGGGTGATGGGCGCGGACGGCGCCGTTTGCCCGGCCACCGCCCTGGATGCGGAGGCTGCCGCGATGCTGGCGGCGTACAGCGACGGGGCGCTGCGCGGGGCGGAAGCGATCGGGGACGCATTCGACGCGCGGGCCGTCACCGAAGCGGTCTGTTTTCTGCTCCCGGGTCTGGGGAGAGCGCCCGACGGGCCGGTCGGCGGCGACGGGGTGCCCCTCATGTCGAGCGCCTGGGAAGTCGTCGGCGGCTGGGAGCGCGTGGGAAATTGCCTCGTGCTGCGCGGCACCGTGCGCTATTGCCTGGAGTAACTGGCAGGAAAGCGAATCGCAGCAAAGAAAACGACGCTGCCGGCCGGCCCTTGAATTTTTCCCGCGAGCTCGTTGTCGAGCGCAACGGCGCGCGCGGGGTGGCCCGGCCCGAGCCCTCCCCGGGCCGCTGACCTTCTACGCCAACGGCTCGCGGCGGGCTTGTAGTTGGAGAACGGTCATGAGCAACAAGCCCTCCGTGGTCTGGTCGTCCATCGGTAGGAAGCTGATTACCGGGATCACCGGACTGGGGCTCTTCCTATTCATCATCCTGCATCTGATCGGCAACCTCACACTGTTTCTGGGCGGGCCGACCTTTAATGAGTACGCGCACTTCCTGACCACGCTCGGACACGGCTACGCGCTCTACCTTGCGGAAGCAGGGCTGGCGGCGTTTTTCGTTTTCCACGCGGTGGCGGGGATCAGCGTCTGGGCGCGCAAGGCGCACGCGCGGGAAACCCCTTACTGGCACAAGGGAGACGCAGGCGGACGGAGCGAGAAGACGTTCTCCTCTTCGACGATGCTCTA
>VGFD01000258.1 GCA_016868975.1 Armatimonadota bacterium
CGGACGGAGCTCGGGAATTGGGTCCGCCGGCGCCCCGGCAAGGTCTCACTTTTCGTGGCGTACGACGGAGACCGGTCGAGCACGGCGCTCGACTACCACCCCGACTGCGGGTGGTGCTGGCTGAATGGCTCGCACTCCGAGGAGGAGCACCGGCGGGCCATGTCTCGCCGGCGCGGGCCGCGGGAGCAGCCGGCATAGCGCCGGCCCCGTCCCCACCTGATGCGGGTGGGCTGATGATGCCGGAGCACCGGCGAAACGGGGAGAGGACATGCACACGCGAATCAATTTCGCCACCATCACAGAAACGCCCGTCGAATCCCGGCCGCGTTATTACGTGAACTACTATAGCGCGTACGACGTCCTCGAGATCGAACGCGGGCCGTTCAGAACCGTCGCGGCGGCCCTCGCATCCGACCCCGCCTCGTCGTGGCGCGAGGTGGATGAGGAGGATGAGGAGGAGTTCGATCTCGGTGGCGACGTGCTCTACGTCGCCACCTGGCCGGCTTAACGCCGGCCCGTCCCCGCCTATCGCTGGCGGGCTGAGGATGGCGCCAGAGCAGCGCCGAAACGGGGAGGAGCAATGGAACACAACAACGCGAACGTCAAGTTGGCGCTCACGGCAGCAAGGGCCATGATCACGGACCCCGAGCGATGGACGAAGGGCGCGCTCGCTCGGGATGAGGGCGGCGCTCCCGTCCTGCCCTACGAGGAGGGGGCCACGTGTTGGTGCGCGATCGGCGCACTGATGCTCGCCAGCGGAGTGACTGCCCCCGCCCACCCGTCTCATTGGCCGCGCGACCCGTTCCTCCGAGCTCGGAGGAACGAAACCTACGCGGCAGCGGAGACTTTGCTCGACGCTGCCGCGACAATCATCGCGCGGCGTGGCGAGCGCGAGCCGGGCGCTATTAGCCTCAACGACGCGAGCGTGACCAGCCACGCGGACGTGCTCGCCGCCTTCGACCACGCGATGGCAAGCCTCTCGGACGAGCCGGCGTAAGCCGGCCCCGTCCCCGCCTATCGCTGGCGGGCTGAGGATGCCGGAGCACCGGCGAAAAGAGGAGAAATGATGGACCAGGGCAGCAACATTATCAATTGCCGCGACGCCGCACCGGACAGCGCCGAGTACTTCGACCCGAACGAGCTGAGCATCACCAGCGCTCAGGCCGCCGCGGTGCTCGGCATCAGCCGCCAGCGTGTTTACGCCCTAGCCCGCGCCGGTCGCCTCAGACCGGCGCGGATTGGCTCGTTCGTCGTCTTCGATCGCGCGCAGGTCGAGGCGTTCGCCGTCTCCCCGGCGCGCAAACTCCCGCCCGGGCCCAAGCCCCGGCGCTGAGGGCGTCGCCGTCGCCTAACCAGCCCGGCCGGAACTACTCGGCCGGGCTGGCTACTACTCGGGAATATTTAACATTATGTTCTAATTTGTTCTATTGACATCTGGTAACGCGTCTGTTATATTTATGGTGCGCAGCGGACGAGGGGTCCGCGGCGGGGAGACGGAGATGGACCACACGGGGCTTTGGCAGCAGGTGCGAGCAGGCGGGTTTACGAGCCAGCACTTCGCCGCCCTACTGCACAAGCGCACCGACGACGCGCAGCGCGAGCGGTGGCTGACGGCCCCTGCTGCCACGCTCGTCGCGCTGGCCGACCGCGAGGTCGCCGAGATGGAGCGCGCGGGGGAACGGTACCTCGAGGCAAAGGCCCATCGTCCCTCCTACGCACCTGGGATGACCAAGAGGGAGGCGGGAGAGCTGACGCTCTGGCGAACGGCCCGCGAGCGGGCGATCGTGCTGGCCGGCCTCATCGTGTGCCGCAAAAGCGGCATCACAATCCGACCGTCCGCCACCACGCCGTATCCCCCGATGGGCGAGCCAACGTAACAACCGGCCCCGTCCCCACCTGATGCGGGTGGGCTGAGGATGGCGGAGCACCGCCGAAACGGGAGGAGACCGATGAACGTAACACGCACCGCGACGATCCGGGAGCTACCCGACGGATCGTTCTGCATAAGCTACCACGTTGACGAGATGCCCGCGCACGTTATCTACCGTTTCCACACCCTGAACGACGCGTTGGCGTCAGATTCAGGCGTGCCGTGGCAGGAGGTCACGGACGAGGAGCGCGAGGACGGGGAGATCGATGGCGACGTGCTCTACGTCGCCACTTGGCCCGCCTAGCCTTGCCCGGCCTGACGAGCCCGCCGCCCGGGGCGGGCGAAACGCGGCACACCAGCCGCGTCGCCGAATCCGGTACGAATAGCCGGACGGGGAGAGGGACGATGAACACCTACTCAGAGACCAGGGCTGCTCTGGAGGCCGTCGTACAGGAGCGGATCGACTGGCCGCGCCTGGCAGAGCCGGCCATCCTCCAGGAGAAGGGGATGACCGAGGCCGAGTACGAACGATACCAGTTGGAGCTGTATCGCCGCTACCGGCAGGCGGTAGAGGCGCACATCCCGAATCAGCTGGCCGAGATCGACAGGATGCGTCGGGAGATGGCGGGGCGCTAACCGCCGCCCCGTAACCCACGCCGACCGGTTCCAACGCCGGCGCCGCCCGTAGGCGGATGGGGAGGACGGAGGAGTGCGATGGCGCGAAGTCTGGTCAGTGAGGTCTCGGCCGTGATTGCCGCCGAGCAGCGCGGACGGATGGGGTACGGCGACCCCGACCTCACGCTCGAGGACGCCAGGTACCAGAACGAGATCGGCTGGCGCCTGGAATGGCCGGGATGGGAGGGCTCGGTCGTCGTTACCGAGGACGTCCGCCTGACGGACAGCGGGCTGCGCCGGGCGTACGCGACCGGTATGGCGCTCGCCCGCGAGATGCCGGACTAGCGCAGAGCAACGCGCCGGCCAGTGCCGGCGCGGTAATGCGGGAAGCCGGTTGCAACCCCGGCACGCAGGAGGGAGGGCTCGTGAACCGAACCATCGTCAGCCGCCACGAGGCGGCGATACAGTTCATCCGGCGGGAAGCGCCGGAATTCCTCGACGCCCCGGTCGTGGCCCAAGCCACGGCCGAGGACGTGACCGGCCGCGTCGTGGCCGGTAACCTGCCGCTGCATCTCGCCGCGCTGGCGGCCGAGGTCGTGGCGGTGGAGTTCTCGGGGCTGCCCCCGCGCGGGCAGGAGTACGACCTGTCCGCGATGGACGCGGCCGGGGCGTGCCTCCGGCGGTACCGCGTCACGGCGGTGCCGACCGTCACGCCCGCCCCCACAGTCCCGCTGGCCGACGACGTGGAGGTGGAACGATTCACCTCGACCAACGGCCGGTGGGGGCTGAGCGTTATCGCGCAGCCCCGCATCGCCGTGGACGCTGCCAGGGTTTTCAGCGACCAGCGACAGTTCGTCCCGTTGCCTGGCCTTAGCGTGACGCGCGTAGGCTGGGCTGATGGCTTCACGATTGTGAGGCTCAACCACCAGCCGGGCACGATCGCCTTGTTCGCCGAGTGCGAGATGGAGGTCGTGCGCGGTGATGCTCTGCTGGTCTCGACCATCGACCTGCAGAGCGGCCGGTATGTGACATGCCTAGCCGCCAGGCCAGGCGCTCTCATCCGCCGGTACGGCTACATGCGCCGCGGGAGCACCCTTTCCGTCGTCGGTGACGACGGCCTGGTCGCGGCACCACCCCACCTCGCGCTGGCCGAGTAGGAGGATGCGATGATGAGGAACACGAACCGGCACGAGCGTCCCGACCCGACCGACACGCCTTACCGGGATATTTGGGGCACGCCGAGAACGCCCGGCACCGTCAATCCCATTGTCCTGACGTGGGTGACGGAGT
This sequence comes from Armatimonadota bacterium, assembly GCA_016868975.1. Taxonomy (GTDB): domain Bacteria; phylum Vulcanimicrobiota; class Xenobia; order RGZZ01; family RGZZ01; genus VGFD01. Next base: position 3,776 of record VGFD01000258.1, read on the forward strand.
GCTTGCAGCGCGCGCTTGACCAGCAGGAAACCCGTGGCTGGCCGCTGACACCGGCCCTAGCAGACGTGCTCCACGCCTTGCAGCGATTCGCCACGGGCAACGCGGCCTTCAGTGAAATCTGGGCGGCCCAAGGTGGCGCCCACAACGAGCTCCGCGACTCCCACCAGCGCGCTTACGGCACCCCCAACAAAGACGCCGGCGAGGCGTGGATCGCTAATGTCGCTGCCGAAGCGGCGTGCGCGGCTATCCACGCCGCTGAATACGTCCTCCATGCAATCGGTGCCCGCGACCACGGCGCTGCCAGGCAAGCCGTAATTAACGCCATCTTAGCGGCAAGGGCGGTGGGCACTTACGTTGCCTACGCAGCCTGCGGTACCACGTACGACGGCGGTACCTTCCTCCGCGTTACCGACGACGAGTACGAATGGCAGGACGCGCGGCTGACGGAACTGCTGATTGCGGACGAGGCCACTACCGAGACGGGACATGGTGATGGCTGAGACGAGCATCACCACAGCCCAGGCCGCCGCCTTGCTCGGCGTCACCGAGCGGCGCGTGCGGCAATTGTGCGCCGCTGGCATCCTCGCCGGCAGGCGCGCTGGCACCGGCCACCGGGCCACGTGGCAGGTTGATCCCGCCGATGCCCAGCGACTGCGCGCTACCGTGCGCAAGCCGGGGCGCCCCCGGAAGCTGGTCGTCCTCTAACTGTTGCCCGCCGGGACTGTGACGATTGTCACAGTCCCGGCGGGGAAGGGGCGGCTTAGCGCAGCATCCGCCAGGTGCCGCCGCCATCCGGGTCGGGCCGAGTCTCCTCGCAGACCGTCAGCCCACGGCGCTTGTACAGCTCCGCCCCGCTATCTCCAGACTTGTCGCGCGTCGCGCAGGTCTGGCAGTAGACGCGACCAAATCGACCGGGAACGCTGACCAGCTCGTCGCGCGGCGTCAGGGTCTTGCAGAATCGGCACGGTGCGCTCGCTTTCATCTCTCCCCTCCCGGCGGTAGTAGGCAGTCGGCTTGCGGGCGAGCGCGCCTAGTTCTCGCGCGTCGAGAACGGCCGCGCCCCACCTCGATCATTCGGTCGAATAGGTCGAAGACGGCCCCCTGGACTGTTGCGGCGGTTTGGCTGATGGCGGCGCTCGCGGCCTCGTGGGCAACCTCGTCGGTGTGAACCTGTGCAGCCTTGACGCGCGCTGCGCTGTGGGCGGTGTTGGCGCTGACGTTGTGGGCATAGGCAGCCGCCAGGTCGTCAAGGGCGCTGCGGACTGCCCTTAGGGCTGCGGCGTAGGTTGCGGAGTAGACAGAGACGTAGGCCGCGTTATTGACGCGACCGTCGGCGTGCTTGTAGGGGAGGGTAGCGCCTAGCCTGGCGGCCACGTAGGCGGTGTGAAAACTGAAATCACCCAGAATGGCGGCGGCGCGGGAAGCAGCGAAGCAGGCCGAAGTTTCAGCATAGTCCCGAGCAGCCCTGTAGGCCGGAGCGTTGCGTGGGGATTCCTGCGCCCCGGCGGTGACGAAGGCGGCGTAGGTATTGCGGCTGGCAGCGAGGGCCAAGGCCGCTGCCTCAGCACGCTTGATTACTGGCAGGGCGGCGCTGACATCCTTGCGCGTCGTCAATTCGGGGAGTGCACGGAGTGCCGCGGCCTCCGCCGTCGGCCCCGCGAGCTCAAGCCAGGCCGGGGTGATGACACGAAACAGAGAATCGCGAGCGAGCCAACTGCGCTTCTTCTCGTCGGCAGCGGTAGTCCTGGTGCCAATCAGGCGCGGGATGTAGAAGCGTAGTTGCTGGCGCAGTGCGTCGCCGAGCGCGTCGTTGAGAGAGGTCCCGAAGATCGTGAGGACGTCGGAGACGCACTTGGGGTTGGCTGACCAGGGCTCGCCCGCGACGTGGCTGACGGCCTCTAGCAGACAGGCGCCCTCCTCGATCGAGTTGTGGGTGCCGGCACTCAGGTGGAGCGTGGCAAGGTCGAGGTCGCGGATCATCGGTGCCCCTCCTTGCCACCATCGACCGAGAGCGCCCGCACAGCGGCCTCGCTCATCCTCAGTGTCTCGATCACCCCGGTCAGGCTGCCGCCGTACACGTCCGCGAGCCAGGCAGCCGTGTACGTGTCGGGGTCGGCCTGGTGCAGCCATCGCATATAGCGGATGGTCGCAACCTCGTAGTACGGCTCTCGCAATCGGTTCGCGAAGCGATGCGGCTGCGGCGACTCGCCGCGCTCCGGCAGCGGTAGGCCCACCCCTTGCCGAACGCTGCCGAGTAGTTGCGTGGCCCGCCTGATCGACATGCCTCTACTCACGCCGGCACCTCCTTGCAGATCATCGCACGTATCGTGTCCGCGATGCGGCCCTTTGCCGCCGTAGCCATCTCCTCGACCCAGGCGCGGGCCAGCGCGTACCGCTCCTCGAGCGGAATCAGCGGCACCGCGATGGCTGCGACCACGCCCGGCTCGTCACGCAGCATCTCCGCGTAGCCTCGTGCCTCCCACTCGTTCAAGAGTGCCGGTCCCCGGCGGTCGGGGCGCATCGCTATTGCCCCCTCGCCGCTGTCGAGCTTGACCACCACGCAGTACGGCATTGGCGTCGGTCCCATTATTCCTCCACGGCCTCTACGGCCACGTCGCACCAGCCTTCGCCTCTCACCTTGCGCACACTGAGACTCGTCACCCATTGGTCGCGGTTCTTGCCGATCACCGCGTCGAGGATCGGCTTGAGATAGCCGTCGATATCGCCGCGGTACAGCGCGGGCACCTCCAGCTTGATCGTCACGGCGAGCGGTGTGTGGGCGGGCGGCTCCCACCCGCCGAGCAGGACCGGCGCGTCCCGGCGCCAGCGCCGCGCCTCCGTCGTCAGCACCAGCCGCCGCCCCATTGGCGTGTTCGTCGCGTTGACGGACGGCGGCAGCGGCAGGCGCACGCGGAGAAGCGTTGCCACCTATCCCACCTCCGGCGCGCCGTGCGCCCCTAGCGCGGCTGCCCATTTCCGGCACAGGTCGCGCTCGCAGGAGTCGAGGTCGCGGCTGCTGTGCGCCCCGTGGAGAATGTAAGCCGCCTGAATGAGCGCGATGCGTAGTGCCTGATTCCTTGCTCGCAACTCGCGCACGATGGCTGCCTGATGGACAGCCTCCTGGTCAGTCACGTGTCCTCCCGTTCTCTATCAGCCCAGGATGGCGCGCACGAGACGGCGCGCGATCCATCCAGGCGTTCCCGTCCGAACGCATCGCGGCCCTTCTTTAAGTTGAGGATGTCCACCTCACTCACCGCGTCCGAGCCGCGGACGAAGTAGCCCGACGTGACGCCGTGGGCGCAGTCGAGCTCCATCCGGCGCACCCCGGCCCCCGCCTCGGGCGCGTCGGGCACGGTCAGCTTCGCGCGCATCACCACCTCCACCGCCTACCGCGGACCCTGGCAAGCCGCTGTGTACTTGGCCTCCACCGCCGCCAGGCGCGCCCTGTTGCCAGCGTCGCGATCCGTGACCATCGCCACCGCCGGGGCGGACAGGTCGGAGGCGTCGTCGGCGCCAGAACGCGCCGAAACCCCCGTGCCAAAAGGGCCAAAAGGGCTTTGGCCCTTTTGGCACCCACCCCCACGGGCGTCTGGGCGCGAAGTCGAGCCACCGAGAGCGGAATTCAGCCATCGGCGCCGCCTCGTAGTTCGGGGTGCAGCCGCAGCACGTCCGTCGGCCGGCCGCCGGTCTCCATCGTCTCCGCCCGCACCCAACCCGCCGCTTCCAGCACGTCGATCGCCGCGTTTGCCTCGTCCGCCGTCGCCAGCCCCGGCCAATGGTGGCGGTAGACATCGGGAAATACGTGCCCTGCTGGTCTTTCGGGGTGGCCGAGAAGTCGAGCCAGAGCGAGAGGCCGGAGGGCAGCGCTTGGTGAATGGCGAGGAGCGACTGCGACCATT
>VGFD01000259.1 GCA_016868975.1 Armatimonadota bacterium
GTAACGCGCGGGGCCAGTCGGCTCCGTTTCGCTCGCACCAGAAACCCAGGTGCCACGCGGATTCCATCGTCTCGGCCAGGGTTCCGTCCTCGCGCAACGGGAACGCGGCTACCTGATCGAGGGTGACGTTGCTGAAGCGGGTCCCAAGAAACTCGGCGGCGACGGCGATCGCGCCGCTCATGGTCACGCGGCCATCGGCTTCCCGGGGCGTCGCGCCAAGCGAGGCGATGGGCATCGGGCGGGCCGAGACCAGATCCATCGAAATCGGCCCGTTGTTCACGGTAAGCGCGACCGCCTGTGGCTGCGGAGTGGAGCCGCGCCGCAGCGCCCCGACCAGGCCTTCAAAAAGACCCCGAATTTTTTGCCAACTCATTTTCCCATGTCCTTCCCACCTTGCGGCCGGCCGTGTCTACTTTCGCCGGTCGCAGTCAAGCCTATGAAACCTCAGAGAAATCGTCTCCCTGGAACGCCGCGAGCCGCAGTCCGGAATCCAGCGCGGTGTCCACGTTGTGATACACGCCGATCAGGTCACTCATGCCGGTGACCCGCATGCGGCAGCAGCATCGGATCATCGCAGATAAGCGCAACCCCGCCGCCGTGCACGCGGAATTTCAGCTCCAGCGCCTGGAGCCGGTCGAGAATTTCGAGCGGAAACGTGGAGGAATTGATGCAGGAAATATAAAGCCGCACACCCTGCCGCGCGAGCGGCTCGAGCAGCAGTCGGCGGAGTTGCTCGCTGGCCGTCCCCTCGGCCTGATCCAGTTCGAGAAGGAAGTGCCCCGGCGCGATCTCACTGATCGCCGATCCGCGCACCGTATCGTCCATGAGGCTTCCTGCGGGGTACCATCCGTCCGTGAATGGCATTTCGTTCCTCCTTGACGCGCACTTCCCTGGCGCGCTCACATGCCCATTCTAGGGCCTCGGATTGCGAAATACAAGCAATCATGCCGAAAATAGATAGCACGGACGAGTCGGGGCGGCGTTTGGCCGGTGGAATTTACGACCATGGTCCCAGGGTGAGCGCCGGGCGGACTAGTCCAGCCGGGCCCTTGAACAAACATCAAGGCCGTCGTGAAGGAAGTTCAATGACAGGGCCGCCGCGACAGGGAAACCGGAGGATCCCGTGGAAAGGTCAGCGCGGCTCCACATGAGGTTGATCCAGAGATTGATCCATTGATCCATTAATCCGGTAGGGAGGGTTCATGAAAGACAAAGATCCAGAACGCCACTACATGGAGCAGATCGAGCGGATCATCGAGCAGTTCGGAACCATCCAGCGCAACTTCGTGCTTGACAAGAGCGGCATCCGCGCCATCGTGAAATTCATTGAGGAGTTTGCCGGCGGTCCCCCCACGTTCTCCCTGGATGACCCGGTCATCCTGAAAGGCAAGCAGGCGGCGTTCAAGGTCATCGAAGAACTTGGCCGCCAGCTCGAGGACCTGGAGCGCATCAAGCCGCCGGACATCTGGGCGCGGTTTCACGAGTCCCTCATCTCGTCGATCAAGCTGCAGCTCCAGGGCTACAAGGAGATGACCCGGGTCTTCGAAGACAGCGACATCAACCACCTCAGCCACGGTCAGGAGCTGGTGAACAAGGGAATGGCCATCCTGGAGGGCGGCGCCAGAGCTTGAGCGCCTTTCCAAACACGCGTTAACAGGCCGCGCGGCAGGCCGTTAGGAGAATGGTGGCGCCGGCTGCGCCGGCCCGTATCTACGCAGTGCAAGAGTTCGTCCCCACCGACATCGAATTTCCGCCCATGCATCCCTTGCAGAGCGGCTCAATGGTGCGACTTGACATTACCAGCATGGCGGTGGGCGGCGACGGCGTGTCGCGCATCGACGGCGACGGCCTGGTGGTCTTCGTGGAAGGCGGCGCGCCGGGCGACAGTGCCGACGTCGAGCTGACCGAGGTCCACCGCCACTACGCGCGGGGCCGCGTCCGCAAGGTGCACGTGGCGTCCGCCGACCGCGTGGACCCGCCGTGTCCCATCTACGATCGGTGCGGCGGATGTCATTTGCAACACCTCTCCGACGAGGCGCAGCTGCGGCTGAAGAGCCACATCGTGCGGGAAGCGCTGCGGCTGGGACACCTCACCGACGTGCCGGTCCGCCCCTGTCTGCCGACGCGTGCGTGGGAGTATCGCAGCAAGATGCAGCTCGTGGCCGGGTTCAAGCAGGGTCCGCTGCTCGGCCTCTACGAGCGTCACTCGCACCGCGTGGTGCCCCTCGAGCATTGCCTGATCGCGCATCCCCTGGCCAACCGCGTCATGGCCGCCGCTTCCGAGGCGGTGGCGCGCCTGGGCTGGGAGGTCTATGACGAGCGGACCGGCGGCGGCCTGCTGCGCCACGTTATCGCCCGCGTCAGCGAGGCGCATGACGAGGCGCTGGTGGTGGTGGTCGCCACCCGCGAAGCGCTTCCCCGCGAAGACGAGTTCGTGGCCATGCTGCGCGCGCGCGTCCCCGAGGTGGTCGGGGTGATGGTCAACGAGAACACCCGGCGCACGAACGTGATCCTGGGCCCGCGCACGCGCCACGTGTGGGGGCGCGACCACATCGTCGAGGTCGTCACTGTGCCCCCTGGACCCGTAGGGGTACAATTTCGTATCGGGCCGTCGTCGTTCTTCCAGATCAACCGGGTCGGTCTGGAGGAGATCGGCCGCCTCGTCCGCCACTACCTGGAGCCCCGCCCGGAGGACGTCGTCGTGGACGGCTACTGCGGCGTCGGCGCCATCTCCCTCTTGCTGGCCTCCTCGGTGGGCCGGGTCATCGGAATCGAGGAAGTCGACGAGGCGGTCCGCGCGGCCCGCGAAAACGTCCGCCTCAACGACGTCCACAACGCCCAGTTCGTCACCGACCGGGTGGAGCGCGAGCTTGTGCGGATCGTCGCCCGCGGCGAGAAGGTGGACGCGGTGGTGCTCGATCCGCCGCGCAAGGGATGCGACATCGCCGTGCTGGAGACCATCGCGAAGCTGCGCGTGCCACGGGTGGTGTACGTTTCGTGCAACCCGGCCACGCTGGCCCGGGATCTGGCCCTGCTGGCGGGAATGGGCTATGGCGCGGACGAAATTCAGCCCCTCGACATGTTCCCCCAGACCAGTCACGTGGAGTGCGTGACGCGCGTGAGGATCTCTACATGAGCCTGGAGAAGATTCAGCAGAAGGCCAGACAGATTTCCGAGGGATACGGCCACCACTTCCTCGGCACCGAGCACATGTTTCTGGCCATGCTCCTGGAGGAGCCGGTCCTGGCCGACGCACTCAACGAGTGGGACGTGTCCAGCGGCGCGCTGGTGGAGAGCGTGCTGGCCATCGCCGAGCGCGGCGAGGGCCCTCCTCCGTGGAACGGATTTCCGGTCTCCCCGAGGCTCACGCGCTGCTTGAAAGCCGCCGATCGGGAAGCGCAGGCGCAAGGTCACAAATCGGCCCAGCCGCTCAACCTGCTCTCCGCGATTTTGCTGGACGCCCGCGCCATCCCGAGCCGCGTGCTGCGCGAGTTCGGGGTGGAATTGGGCGCGCTGCGCAACGATCTGGCGAAGCGCGCGGCCCGTCCCAAGGCACCCCCCAGCGCCGGCAAGGAAGTGGTCAAGGGCAGCCAACGCGCCATGGAAGGCAACGAGGGGCCGCTCGACATCAACGACATTCTGGGCGCCGGCGTGGGCTCGGAAAAATCGTCATCCGGCAAACCCGCTGAAAAGAAATCAGCCCCCCCTGATAAGGACAAAAAGGAGAAAGATCCGCTCGCCGCCTACGGGCAGAATCTGACCCAGATGGCGCGCGAGGGAAAACTGGCGCCGGTAATCGGCCGCCAGGACGAGATCCGCCGCTGCTTGCAGATTCTCACCCGCAAGGGAAAAAACAATCCGGTGCTCATCGGCGAGGCCGGCGTGGGCAAGACCTCGGTGGCGGTGGGCATCGCGCAGCGCATTGCCGAGGGCCGCGTGCCGGAGATCGTGGCCGATCGGGAAATCTGGGAAATCAGCATGACCCGCCTGATCGCAGGCGCCGCCTATCGCGGCGAGTTCCAGGAGCGCCTGCAGAAAATCATGGACGAAGTGGTGGCACGGCCCAACGTCATTCTCTTTATTGACGAATTGCACATGCTGGTGGGCGCCGGCGACAGCAAGGGAGGCATGGACGCCGGCAACATCCTCAAACCCGCTCTGGCGCGCGGAGATTTTCCGCTGATCGGCGCCACCACCACCGACGAGTATCGCAAGAATATCGAGGCGGATCCGGCATTGGAGCGGCGCTTCCAGCCGGTGCTGGTCAATGAGCCGTCCGAAAAGGAGTGTCTGGTCATTCTTGAGGGGCTGCGCGAGCGCTACGAAAAGCATCACAGCGTGCGCATCAGCGATCGCGCGCTGCTGGCGGCCATCAAGCTGTCCACGCGGTTCTTGCCGGATCGGTCGTTGCCGGACAAGGCCATCGATCTGCTCGACGAGGCGGCCTCGAGGGTGAAATTGCAGCAATATTCCATGTCGATGTCGCCGGAGGGGCCGCCGGAAAACGAGGTCGGCGTGGAAGCGGTGGCCGAAGTGGTTTCGCTGTGGTCCGGCGTGCCGGTCACCCAGCTCACCCAGGAGGAAACCGAGCGCCTGCTGCACATCGAGGAGAACCTCAGCGGGCGGGTCATCGGCCAGGACCACGCGGTACACTCCGTGGCGCAGACGATTCGGGTAATGCGCATGGGATTCGGCAATCCGAACCGCCCGGCCGGGGTGTTTCTCTTCCTGGGCCCGACCGGTGTGGGGAAAACCGAGCTGGCGCGCGCGCTGGCTGAATTCTTGTTCGGCAGCGAGAAGGACATGATCCGCATTGACATGTCCGAGTACATGGAAAAGCACGCCATTTCCCGGCTGATCGGATCTCCGCCCGGCTACGTGGGACATGATGAGGAGGGCCAGTTGACCAGCGCGGTCCGCACGCGGCCGTACAGCGTGGTGCTCCTCGACGAGGTCGAGAAGGCCCACTCCGACGTGTTCCTCCTGTTTTTGCAGGTGTTCGACGACGGGCGCCTGACCGACAGCAAGGGCCGCACGGTGAATTTCACCAACACGATTATCGTGATGACCTCCAACGTGGGGTCGCACACCGAGGGAAAATTGCCCGGCAATCCGGACGATCCCGACTACGCGGAGAGCGTGTACGAGGCGGTGCGGCGAAAATTTGCGCCGGAGTTCGTGAACCGCATCGACGAGCAGATCATTTTCCGGCCCCTGGGACGCGAATCGCTGGAAAAAATCGTCGACCTGCAGCTCACCGACGTGGGTCGGCGGGTGCGCGAGAGCAAGAACGTGATGCTGGCCGTGGAGCCCGAGGCGCGCGAGGTGCTGCTCCGCAAGGGGTTCTCCCCACAGTATGGGGCGAGGCCGCTCAAGCGCGCGGTGCAGAGCCTGCTGGTCAAACCCATGGCGGAGGAGATGCTGCGCACCCGCTACACCCCCGGCGACCTGATGGTGGTGCGCGCGGACGGCGACCGGCTGACCTTCCACCGCCAGGATCTCATGGGAGGCGCCCCCGAGAAGCCGGCCACGCGCAACGGATGGGTTGACGCGCGGCCGAAAATTGAATATCCTTCAGGAGTGGGCCTCCCCGGGGGGGCGCGCGAGATCGTCGACGTGCCGACCGCGCCGCCCGATCTGCTGGGCGCCCACCCACGGCAAACGGAGGACGGGGCTCGGCCCAGCTCGCCGTCCTCGTACCGGCCGCACGAGGGGAGCGGCTCGCACGGCGCGCCGTCCCCCAGGCGGGACGGCGACAGATTCTGGGATGACTTGTAGAGGAGTGGCACGATGAAGGTAAACCTGGAGCTTCTCAGCGGTCCACTGGACGGAAGTGTCTTCAACTTCGGCAACAGCGTGGACATCGGCCGCGACAACGGGTGCGAGGTCCCCATTCCGGTCGACAAGTTCATTTCCCGCCGCCACGCGCGCATTCTGGTGGTGGAGCCGGAGTGTTTCCTGGAAGACCTGGGCAGCACCAACGGAACCTTCATCAACGACCAGCGACTGCAAGGCCGCATCGTGCTCCAGAAAGGCCAGACGTTCCGGGTCGGCAAGACCTGGATGACGATCGATTGGTAGCGGCCAAAAGGGCCGCGGATTGGTAGCGGCCAAAAGGGCCGCCGATTGGTGGCGGCCAAAAGGGCCGCGGATTGGTAGCGGCCAAAAGGGCCGCGGATTGGTAGCGGCCAATCGGGCCGCGGATTGGTAGCGGCCAAAAGGGCCGCGGATTGGTAGCGCCACCCGGGCGAACCGGAACCGATGGCGGCGATCGACCACGCGTTGCGAATCGTCTTTGCGCTCGACGGAAATGCGCCGAAAGATCGATCACCGGAATCCGCCGCTTGACCTATTTTGCCGCGCGGGGCGGGTGTCGATGGACCTTGGGAAGAACCTTTTCCGGGGGGTGCGCCGTCTATTGCCTTGCTTCCCCCCCAGCGCGGCACCGGAGAGTTAGATGAGAGAATGTGGCCGCTGCGGCCAGAGAAATTCCGCCAAGGCCCGCTTCTGCAACTCGTGCGGATTTCTTCTCCTTGCTCCGCTCCCGGACGGCGCCGAGCTCGAGGGCGGGCGCTACCAGATCCGCGCCCTGCTCAGGCAAGGCGGCATGGGCGCCGTGTACCGCGCGCGCGACCGCCGCCTGGGCAAGGACGTGGCGCTGAAAGAAACCCTGGACCTGCTCTACCACACGCCCGATGAGCGTGACGCCGCCAAGGCGCGCTTCGAGCGCGAGGCCCAGCTGCTGGCCGGACTGCAGCACTCGTTTCTCCCGCGGGTGAGCAATTTCTTCACCGAGCACGGCCGCCATTATCTCGACATGGACTTGATCGACGGCCTGGACCTGGAAGCATACCTCCAAAAGTACGGATCGCCGGGCCTGCCGGAGGGGCTGGTGGCGCGCTGGGGCGAGCAGATCGGCCAGGTGCTGCGCTACCTGCACCAGCTTGAGCCGCCGGTGATCTACCGCGACCTCAAGCCGTCCAACGTGATGGTGCGCCCCGCGCCGGGCGGATTTCCCGAGGCCGGCGACGTGGTGCTCATCGACTTCGGCATCGCCAGCTGGGTGTATGCCGAAACCAGCGCCATCGGCACCGAGGGATACGCGCCGCTGGAGCAGTACCAGGGCCGCCACGATCCCCGCTCGGACGTCTACGCGCTGGGCGCCACGCTGCACCACCTTCTCACCGGAAAAGTGCCGGTGCCCTTCAAGTTTCCCCCGGTGCGCACCCTGCGCCCCGACGTGTCGGCGGCGATGGAGGCCATTCTGAAAAAGTGCCTCGCGCTCGAGCCCGACAAACGCTGGCAATCGGCCCAGCAGGTGGTCGAGGCGCTCATCAAGCACGAGCGTTACGAGCACGGGCCCGCGCACTTTCCGGCCGGGCGAGCCATCCACGTGCCGGACGCTCCCTTGCCCGCTCCGCCCGCCGACGGACCGCCGCCCTTCGCCCCGACGCCACCGGAAGGCGCGGCACAGACCATGGAGCTGGCCCCACCGGAAGTTCCCGAGCGATTTCCCGAGATGCCGCCGAGCCCGCCGACACCCGGGCTGGCGCCACCCGCGCTCATTCCGGTCGGAAGCACCAGCGCGGTCGGAAGCACCAGCGCGGTCGGAAGCACCAGCGCGGTCGGAAGCACCAGCGCGGTCGGAAGCACCAGCGCGGTC
>VGFD01000260.1 GCA_016868975.1 Armatimonadota bacterium
AGGTGCGAGGGGGGAACGGAACACGCGGCGCTGCCCCTGGAGGGTAGCGTTTCGGCGGCGGAGCGTCGGCTGCTCGAAAACATCCCTCAGGCGCTTGCGATGCTGGCCCGGCTGCCCCAGGCGGATGCGCTTGCGGTGCGCTCCATCGTGGCCACGCTGACCACGGGGATGGAGATGGACCTGCGTTCATTCCCGCCGGGCCGGCTGTCCGCGCTGCGCACCTCCGAGGAGCTCGACCGCTACGTGTATCACGTGGCCGGCTGCGTGGGCGAGTTCTGGACGCGGGAGACGATGCTGCACACGCCCGCCCTGCGCGGCTGGAACGCCGCCGAGATGAGCGCGCTGGGCGTCCGCTTCGGGAAGGCGCTGCAGCTCACCAACGTGCTGCGGGACGCGGGGAAGGATCTCGCTATGGGACGCTGCTACCTGCCCTCGGACGAGCTTGCGGAGATTGGCGTGACGCCCGAGATGTTATTGACCACGGACGGTGCGCGGAGGGCCTTGCCGGTGCGGGATCGCTGGCTGCGCGTCGCGCTGGGGCACTACGAGGCGGCGACGCGGTACCTGCTGGCAATTCCGCGGGAGTGCGTGCGATTGCGGCTGGCCGTGTTGTGGCCCATCGTGATCGGGCTGGAGACGTTGCGCCTTATCCGTGGCGGGGAGGGCTGGCTGGATGCGCGCCGTCCCGCCAGGGTGCCCCGGCGGCGGGTGTATCGAATACTGCTGTTGTCGCTGCCGGCGGTGTTCTCGAACACCCTGCTGCGCTGGTGGATTGCGCGGCTGAGATGAAACGGCCCCGGTCACGGGCCGTTCTCGGGCGCGGCCGCACGGCCCTCCCGAGTCTGGAAGCGCTCCTGCAGCTCGTAGGTGAGCGCGATCTCAATGCGGTCGGTCTCGTCCATCGTCGAGGGGCGCTGGTAGTGTCCGTAGATGCCTTCGCGGATGTCTTTGAGTTGTGAGAGGCTCTTCTTGTTGGTGGCGCTGTCGATGAGATTGACGTTGGCCTGCTCCAGAGCAGTGAGCGCTTCCATTCGCACCACGCCGCGGGCACGGTACCAGGGCTGGCGCTGGAAGTACGCGCCCACCCACGGGGTGTCGAACGCGTGGCCGTGACGGGCGAACACGCCGGCACGGAGCAAGCGCAACTCGACCAGGGTGAGGTCTTTCAGTTCCTGCGGATCGAGTGAGCGGGTGGTCAGGGCGGCGTCGCCGGGGCGCACCCCGTTGTGGTCGAAGGTTACCTGGGGCGCCGGCGCCGCCGTCGCAGCGTTGAGGTGAGCGAACAGCAGGACGAGGATCAGCCAGAGACGCGTGCGTTGCATTGTGAGGACCACCTCCTCCCGCATGGTAGGGGTGAGAACGAGCACGGTCAAGAGGTAAATTTATCAGGGCTAAACGAAATGTTAGTGTAGCTGCATGGATCAGGCGGCACGTCTGGTTTCAAATCGGAAATCGGAGGGGTTAACGATGTCGGCTGCGCGCGAAGTGAAGTTTTCTGGAATTTTGGAGGGGTTGATCGAGTCCCGAGGTTTCAGCCGGGCTCGAAAAAAAATTTGCGCCGCCATTCGGGTGAGTCCGTCCGCACTGACCCAGTACGTCACCGCGAAGGCGCGTCCCAGCCTGGACACGCTGCTGGCGCTGGCGGCATTCTTTGACGTGAGCCTGGACTACCTGGTGTACGGGGCGCCGGAAGCGGTCCGCGCCGAGATGGACTACGGGCCCGTCGTGCGCTACGTGGATCTCGCGCTGGCGGACGTCCAGAAGAAGAGCGATCGCCACGCCGCGCTCTACACCCGGGTGGCTCGCGTGCTGTCGGAGCGGATTGGGACGGTTGCTCGCGAGATCGCCGAGAGCGGCTCGGCGTCCTCGGGGATGCTGGCCGACGACGAAACGATGCTGCTCGAGTCGTACAGCCTGGAGACGTGCGTCGCTATCTTTCGTCTGGACGATGACGTGCAGCAGCCCCCAGTCCGTTCGGGCGAACCTTCGCCCAGCAGCTCCGCGGCGATGGGCCGCTTTCTCCCCACGGTGGCGCGGAACTTGCAGGTGGGGCGCAAATACCGTTACTTGCTGGCGCCCGACGTGGGCAACTGGCGACCGATGGTGAACGGGTACCTTACGATGCTGGGGCAGCATGGCGCGCCGACGGAGGGCTGCCGCTTTCGCACCTCACGGGCTCCGCTGCTGGCGGGGAGCGGGATGTACCGGCTGAGTGTCTCTCAATTAGGGTCGGAGCACCCGGTGCTGTTCGAGCGCATCCGCCCCAACGTGAGCGACGACGGCTGGGTCGGCTACCTCGCGCCGCCCTCGGACGAGGTCCACGCCGACGCGCTGATGGACCTCTTCCACCTCGAACACGCCCGCCGGGCGTTCGAGCGGCTCTGGCGGGGAGCGGACGCGATGTAGCACTCGCCCAGGACGTGGGAGTTTTACCCCTGGGAGGGGTTAAACAGCCCCGTTTTACCCCTCCCAGGGGTAAAACACTTTAGCCGCGGTCGCGGGGAATCGTGGCGAGGTGCGCTTCGATGGCCGGGCCGATGTCGCCGAAGCTGCAGGTGTTGACGTTGGGCTGGCCGGCGAATTTTTCGGCGACGCCCTTGCGGTCGCCCGAGACCACGCGGTGGTTTTCGACTTCGCCGTAGCGCTCGGGGAAGAGCATCGTGTCGTTGGTGTTGTCGCCGGCGGTGATGACGTGATGGACGCTGGGATAGCGACCCAGCACGTGCTCCAGCAGCGTGGACTTGTCGAGGTTTTTGGGCTCCAGCAGGCAGATGTACTGCTCGCCGGGATAGGGGAAGCCGCGCACGTTCATTTGGATGCCGCGTTCCCCGAGGCGATCCTTGATTCGGCTGGCGAGCGCGTCGCCGAATTTCTTGTGGTCGTCGGTCAACTTGCCGGCCGTGCCGCGGATTGCGAAGGACGGCTGGTCGGGGTAGAAGGACACCATCTTGTCGCCCGAGGTGAAATTCACCAGCGTCTCCAGCGGGGCGGCCAGCGGCGGGGCAGGGGAGAAGCCGTCTTCGGAGAGGATGCCGCGCAGCGTGTCCATCACGTCGGGGACGCTCCAACCGCCGGTCCGCGCGCCCACTTCGGCGCTCCAGGCAGAGTCGGTCTGCTCCTGGCGCAGGCCCGCAATCCACTGCTCGGACGGCAATCCCTGGGCGTTTACGAAAAGCTGCTGGCCGTTGTTCGCGCCGATGAACGCGAGTGGAAATCCCTTGAGCAGCGGCGCGAGGCGCTGAATCTCGATGAGCCCGCGGCTGGTGCTGAGCCCGTTCACCATGCGCTCTGCATCGCGGTTGAGCACGCCGCGGGTGCGCGCCATGGCGACCTCGTCGGCGCCGACGTTGTACTCCTGCCATCCGATGAAGGTGTCGTCAATGTCTGAATACAGCATCGTGTCCGGCGCGGTGCGCGGTGCGGGCGTGGGCGTGAGTCCCAGGGCAGCGATTTGCATGCTCCGACTTTACCGCACCACATTAAAAGGATCCTGAATTAGCCTCGTGCGCCAGACGGGCGGAGATTCTAGCTTCCGAGCAGCGACGCCGCCGCCATGATGACCTGCGTGGCCGGGCCGAACACCAGTTGGGAGAGCAGCGTCCCCAGCAGCATGCCGCCGATGAGAAATACCGCCATCACGTAGATGTGCTTCACCGGGCGCTTCTCCGCAACGCACTGGTCGGTGATCAGCGCCGCCGTCGGGTCCACCACGATGCTCAGCAGGATGGTGGCCACGCCATTCACCACCGAGGACAGCAGCGTGGCCGTGCGGCCCAGGTCCTGGCTGAGCTGGGCCCCGGCGTGGATGGCGGCCATCACGCCCACAGTGTGGACCGCGATCACGACGACATTTCCAATAATGAAATTCCGGGGCAAGAGTCGGAAATCGGAAAATCGCACACCGAACGTCGAGGGCGGCCGCAGCGACGTGAGCACCGCCCACCACGCGCGCGGTTTCAGCAGCTCCAGGAACAGGCGCGGCACCGAGCCCAGACGGTCGAGCCCGCGGATCGCCTTGTTGTAGATTTCCACGAACGTTGGCATCAGCAGCCAGCCCAGAAACACGCCGATGGACGCGCCCAGGATCACCGTGCGGAACGTGTCCCCCAGCACTTCCAGAGCCGCCGCGTCGCCCGCCCGGAAGCGCGCCACCGCGTTGTCGCTGATGCTGCCCAGGACCGGCGCGTACACCTGCTGGGTGAGCCGGGTCACCAGGAAGAACACGTTGTAGATGGCCAGCGCCGTCGCCACCCGCCGGGTCAACACGGCCGACACGCGGGCCACGTGATTTGTCGAGGCCAGCAGCGTCACCAGCGCGTTGATGGCCACCACGACCCACAAACCTCCGGTGAGGTCGCCGCCCCGCGTCCCAATCCCCAGCGTGGCCCATTCGATGAGGCGGGTGCCCGGTTCCAGCAGCAGCATCCCCAACATGGCGCCGAAGAAATTCCCCGCCGAGAGATGAATTGCGGTGACCGTCACGTCCCGGGCCGGGCGCTCGCCCGCGACCGCCTGATCGGTGATCACGGCGGCTTTTGGATCCACCCAGATGCTGAACGCAATGGCCGCGAACGCGTTCACCAGGCCGCTGAGCAGCACCGCGGTCGAGCGGTACTCAGGATGCCGCGCGCTGGCCAGCATGGCGCACAGGGCGCCGACCGTCCACACGCCGGTGGCCAGCAGGTTCATCACCAGGAAGTCCGCGGGAATCCCCTCGAGCTTGAAGAGCCGCACGCCCATCAGCGACGGAGACCGCACCGAGCCGAGCAGCGTGCGCCAGCCGGAGGGCCGCGCCAGCCGCATCAACACGCGGACCATCGACTGGCGGTATTCCAGCGATTGTATCCCGCGCCGATAGATTTCCACGAACGTCGGAAGGAGCAGCCACGAGGCCAGCGCGCCGATCGCCGCGCCGGCCACGATCCACAAGATCTGGCTGTACAGCACGCCGAGCGCCTGCGCGTTGCCAGCCCGCGTCGCCTTGTCCACGTATGCGCCCAGCAGCGGCAGGTAGAAGAGGTTGGCGAAGCGCGTCACCATGAAGAACAGCGAGGAGATGGTGAAGGCCATCGCCACCCGCCCGGTCTGGATGGCCGCGGGCCGCGCCGCCACGTTCAGCGTGGTCAGCATCGACACGCAGCCGGCCAGCACGACGATGAACAGCAGGCGGGCGTCAAGCAGCAGGTGTGGATCCATCTTGGCGAACAACGCTTCTTGAAGATAATTCACTGGCGGGCCACTTCGGGCCCGCTACACCCAAAGCCTACCGAAGCGAGGTTTCAGTTCGGCCACAAAGCCGCTACCGCACCAGCGACAGGAACGAGTCCACCACCGTCTTCTCGCCGTAGCCCGGGAACTCGGCGGTGACCGTCTTCCCGTCGACCTTCTGCACCTTGCCCTCGCCGAAGACCTTGTGTCTGACGGTCATGCCTTCTTTGTACAGGCTGACCGGCGGCGGCTTGGGCGCCTCCACCGAGGCGGTGAACGACGGCGCCGACATCGCGCGCACCGCCGCCGACGCTCGTTTGGTGACGACCGGCCCGCTGCGCGAGGCCGACGAGCGGCTCGAAGTCGTGCTCGCCTGCCGGCCGTACGTCGGCGCCGGCGGCGTCGCGCGCGTCGGCGGAGTGGTGTAGGAGGTTGAGCGCCCCCACGAGTAGCGTTCCTCCTCGGCCAGCACCGACCCGTCGAGTTCCTCGCGCTCCAGCATCTGCTCGGGAATTTCCTTGACAAACTGCGACTCGATGGCCGACCGCGACTCGCCGTACATGTCGCGAACCCGCGCCCGGGTCAACACGAGCTGCTCTCGCGCCCGGGTCATCCCCACGTAGCACAGGCGGCGCTCCTCCTCAAGCTCCCTGGGGTCGGTGAACACGCGGGAGTGCGGAAACAGCCCTTCCTCCATCCCGGCCAGGAAGACCACCGGATACTCCAGACCCTTCGCCGAGTGCAGCGTCATCAGCGTGACCGCGCCGCCTTCCTCCTTGAGCGCGTCCACGTCGGCGACCAGCGCGATGCGGTTGAGGAAGTTCTCAAGCGTCGGCTCGATGCCCTCGCGCTCCGCGTCCCGCTCGAACTGCGCGGCCACGTTGACCAGCTCGGCCACGTTCTCAAGGCGGCTGCGCCCTTCAGGGGTGCGGTCCTCCGCGAGGTGGTCCTTGAAGCCCGTGACGCGGATGATGCGCTCCAGCAGTTCCTTGGGCGGCTGCGTCTCCATGCGGCGCTGCAGGTCGTCGATCAGCCCGACGACTTCGCTCACGGCGCTCAGCGCCTTGGGCGTGATGTCCCCCAGCGTGTTGATCCCGCGCAGCATCTTGTGAAACGACAGGCCCTGGCGCGCCGCCGCGGTCACGATGCGGTTTAAGGTGATGGTCCCGATGCCGCGGGCCGGCACGTTGATGATGCGCTTGAGGTTGAGGTCGTCGTCGGGATTGACGACGGCGCGCATGTAGGCGACCAGGTCCTTGATCTCCTTGCGGTCGTAGAAGCGCTGGCCGCCCACCAGGATGTAAGGAATCGACGCCAGCTTCAGCGCGTCCTCAAAGAGCCGCGACTGCGCGTTGGTGCGGTAAAGGACGGCAAAATCGCCATACGAGCGCCCGCCGGTGCGCACCATGTCCTTGATGTTCTTGATCACGTAGCGCGCCTCGATGATCCCCTCGGAGGCCTCGAAGTAGCGTGGCCGCTCCCCCTTGGAATTGGCCGTCCACATCATCTTGTCTTTGCGGTTGGGATTGTTGGCCACCACCGCGTTGGCCGCGTCAAGTACCGACTGCGTGGAGCGGTAGTTCTGCTCGAGCTTGATGACCCGCGCGCTGGGGAAATCTTTCTCGAATTGGAGGATGATTGACACGTCGGCCCCGCGGAAGCCGTAGATGCTCTGGTCGTCATCGCCCACCACGCACAGGTTCAGGTGCTTGCCGGCCAGCATCCGGATGAGCATGTACTGGGCGAAGTTGACGTCCTGGTACTCGTCCACCAGGATGTACTTGAAGCGCTCCTGGTACTGTTCGAGCACGTCCGCGTTGGCCTTGAGCAGCTCGACGGCCTTGACGAGGATGTCGTCGAAGTCCATCGCGTTGTTGGTCTCAAGCCGCTTCTGGTATTCCCGGTAGAGGCCGGCCACGATCTCGTACTCCGGCGTGTTGGCCGTCTTGCTGAACTGCGAGGGGCTCTCCAGCTTGTTCTTGGCCCGCGAGATGATGGCCAGCGCGCGGCGCGGCGGGAGGCGCTCGTCGGACACGTTGAGGTCCCTGGCCACTTCTTTGAGGAGCGTCAACTGGTCGCTGGTGTCGTAGATGGAAAAGCCGCTGGGCATCCCGATGCGGTCGGCATGGGTGCGCAGCATGCGGATGCAGCACGCGTGAAACGTCCCCAGGAAGGGGAATCGGGTGGGCCCCACCAGGTGGGAGACGCGCTCGCGGACTTCCCCGGCGGCCTTGTTGGTGAAGGTCACGGCGAGGATCTCGTTGGGCGTGGCGAGTCCCTTCTCCAGGATGTGGGCAATCCGATAGGTGAGGACGCGGGTCTTTCCGCTGCCCGCGCCGGCCAGCACCAGGATCGGTCCTTCGGTCGTGGTGACGGCTTCGCGCTGTGGGTCGTTGAGCTGGTTCAAAAGGGTCACGGGGCCTCCAAAAGTTG
>VGFD01000261.1 GCA_016868975.1 Armatimonadota bacterium
CGTCCCGAGCCCGTCGCCCACCGCCGGGACGCCGGTGGCGCTCACCGAGCGGGGACTGCCGTCTCTTGCCGAGGTCCTCAAAAAGCCAGCCGATTATATCGACAAGTACGTGGTGTGGCGCGTCACGCCGGGAAAGATCGTTTCGAAACGGGGCTTCCTGGCCAAGGTGGACGACAAGCCGGTTTTCATATTCCTCGACGAGACGATGCCAGACGCAGCGACGTTCGCCAGGGGCACGAGGCTGCGCGTGGAAGGCTACGTCCGCGAAGCGTCCCGGCTGAGCCTCCAGCCGTCCGCGACGGCGGGCGACTTCGCCGCCGTCAAGGGGGCGCAATTCTACCTCCATGTGTTGGGCCCCACGCCGCCGGAGGCAAAGAAGTCGTCGAAGAGTCGACCTTCTCTCGACTCTCCCGGCGGGGCTATACTTGCAAGGTATGGGCCCCTCTTGCCGGGCGGCGAGGCGTTTCAGCGGCGTTGATTCTCCGGCCGGCTCGGCGATATAATCTGAAACGTGAGAATCTGGCTGATCGCTTTTGCCGTCGCGCTCTCGATGGCCATCGCCCGGGCCGACACCGTGCCCACGCGGATTGTGGGGCCAGATGGCGCTCCCATGGCGCTGGTGCCGGCCGGGCCGTTCGAGATGGGCTACCCCGCCGCCCGCGCGGACGCTGCCTACCGCGCGGTGTCCCGCATCCTGGACGACACGCAGAAGGACTGGTTCGCCACCGGCGTGCCGGCCCGAAGGGTGACCCTGGCGGCCTACTACGTCGACGTGCACGAGGTCACCAACCGCCAGTTCGAGGCGTTCGTGCGGGCGACCGGGCAGCGCACCCAGGCCGAGCGCCTGGGGCACGGCTGGGTCTGGAACGAGCGGGCGAAAGCCTGGAAGGTTCTGGCGGGCGCGAGCTGGCGCAGTCCCCTGGGGCGCGGCTCGACCCTGCGGGGGAAGGCGGAGCACCCGGTGTGCCAGGTATCCTACGAGGACGCCGCCGCCTACGCAGCCTGGGCCGGCAAGCGCCTGCCCAGCGAAGCCGAGTGGGAGAAGGCGGCCCGCGGCCTTGACGGGCGGCTCTATCCGTGGGGCAACGCGTGGCGGCGGGTGGCCAACGTGAACAGTGGGGGAACCGCCGCGGTGGGCAGCCATCGAGGGGACCGCTCGCCGTACGGCGTGCTCGACATGGCGGGGAACGTCTCGGAGTGGACGACGACGCCGGCCACGCCGGCGCCCGGGTACCGTCCCCCGGCCGGGGTCGACGGCGCAGCCCTCCACCGCGTCCGCGGCGCGGGATGGGACTGCTTCCCGGCCAACCTGCAGTGCCCGTGCGTGGTGGGGACGCCGGTGGCGTACACGTTCTACATCGGGTTCCGCTGCGTCCGCGACGCCCGCTGATCCAGAGGGGACCCTGGAAGGAGGCCCCTTCGGTCCCGCTGTGTATCGGCACCGCCGTAGCCCCGTAGGAGCGTCCTCAAGCGCGAGGAGGTGGGACCCGCCCTGCGGAATGACGGGCCACCACCACGCCGGGGAGGGCAACCAGGGTATGCCTCGATTCCACACCGCCGCGCGGGCGCTTCTCTGCCTGCTTCTGCTGGGCACGTCAGCCCCTTCCCTGGGCGCGCTGCCCGCGGTGAACGGCTGGGGCAAGCTGACATGGGGCATGTCGCCGGAGGTGGCGGCTGCGATGTATCCCGGGCAAGTGCAGGCCGTGCCGGCCGCCGGCCCCTTCGACTTCACGAGCCCCGAAGGCGGAAAGTACCGCCCTCTGCTCCTCGTGCCCGTGCAGGTTCTCGGCCGCCCCTTTGAGGCGCATCTCTTCTTCACCGGCCGCCACCTGACCGCCGTTGTGCTCAAGCCGCGTGAGGCGTTCACGCCCGGCCTTGTGAACGAGTTGGGCCGCTCGCTCGAAGTGAAGTATGGGCCGCCCGCGTACCCGCGCAAGGACTACGCCGCCGGTTGGTACGGCTACCTGGTAATCTGGAATTTCCAGTCGACCAAGTTGGACCTGCAGGTTCAGACCGTGCAGGGCGTCCCGCAGGTGTGGGTGCGGTATGTCTCGCTGAAGAGTTTCCCCGCAGGATCCGCGCCCCGGCCGAACGGGACGGCGGATCCCAACCTCTGACGCCGGGGCCGCGCAGCACGGGCAGGAAGCGGCCGCGCGCACCATAATGCCCTCCCTGCGCTCGACTGCCACCGGACCCGCATACCCCCCGGTGACGGCCGGGCGTCTGTGGCAAGCTGCCACCCGCAACTATTGGCCGTGGCACCCCGCCACCCGCAACTATTGGCCGTGGCAGTACGAGGAGGTAACTACAACACGGTGCGAGAGGCGCTGCGCTGCTTGACGAGGTACTTCAGCTTCTACAACAACTGTGGAGGTCACGATACGCGACGAATCCGATGACGACGACAAGCTGGCTAGACGAACTTTGCTTCGCATGGTACGATCGTGGCGTAATTCCTTCAAAGGCGATCCCACTTTAACTCTTCCAGCCCCGCCGAGAGGGTTGGTTCTAGAATGACCCTAGAAGGGCTATTGAAACGGTGCAGTTATAAGGTTCGCCGCACTCGAACTTGGTCCGAACTTGGTTGCAACTTGGTTCCAACTTGGTTCCAAAGTGAAACCAAGTTGGTGCCACTCCTGAAGTTTACTCAATATCAGCGGCCTCTGGGCCGGTAAACCACCTACCTGCGGCCGTTCGCCCGCGGGGATGCGCTCGGCCCTCCTTACGTATGTCGGCCAAGAGACCTCGGACTTGTCCGCGTGAAAGTTCCGGCAGTACTTCCCAGAGCTCGCCGATCTTACATCCTTGATTATCGTTGATGTGCCTCAAAAGCAGTTCCTTTTGTGTTTCGGAGTCGAGCCCCCTGGCTCTCGTGTATGCGCCCTTTTTACCGAGAAAGTGGTAAAACCTTCTGGACAGTGTGTATTTCGTGCTGCGGCCCTTTCCATGCCCCTCAACGATGCCGCCTTCCCTGAGCCTTGATATCCTCTCTCGAAGGTCCAGTGGTATTGGCCGGCTCTTGTATACAAGATCAAGTACTAGCAGATCGTCAACGTGAAATTCTCCGGGCAGATCCTTATTGACTTGCTCCAAAAAGGCCAGAAACTTTGGATCTCGCACTTCTCCCGAAAGAGATAGCGACACCTGGTATTGATCGGTATTATTAAAGTCCGGTCGTCGCTTGCTTTCGCGAATGCACTCTCCAAAGATTCGATCCATCCATTGACCGGATCTTTCCACGAGGCCAGTTCTACCAAAGGCTTCCGCTATTCGACGGTTTCGCGGATTCTGCCGTTTTAGAATGTTTTCTGTAGTAATCCCAAGAGGCAGCCCACCTGGACTTACCACTTCAAGCCGCTTGGGATACTGCCGCATGAAAATTGACCCGCCAAGCTTGTAGTCGCGATGGCTCACAGCGTTCAGTATGACCTCGCGAATGGCCGTTTCGTTAAATGTCGGGATATCCCAGACGAATAGCTGATCTTGAAATTTGTGGGTGTCGTTGCGTAGGTTTACAATGTCCCACACCTCGTCATGCCAAAGAAAGAACCCTTCTCGGTGCTCCTTACGTTGCTGACTGTGCGTCGCTGACTCCGAGGTGCGATATTCGAAAATGAGCTCAGCGTTTGGAAGTAATCGTCCCAGAGCTGGACGCGTCCCCAATAGAATCAGAGCCGCATACGTGATCTGGCCGTCTACTATCAGTTCAGCATCCTCTAGGGTTTGCGCTTTGGAACGCTTGCCAATGGAATCATCTCCGGACTTCTTCTTCCACTTCTCGCGAAATACGTTGACAGCTCTGTCGTCTAGATCTTGCAATGTGGCCTTCGGACAGATTTCTGAGGAGAAGTCCAGTCCCGACTCGTCGATGATCTTTTTCAGCGCGTCCGGAGACATCGGGGTAAGACTCTCCCCCACACGCATCCAGAATGCGCCTTCGACGCCTATTGGTGTCCCGATGGGGCGTGAGGGAACAGTAAAGACGATGACGGGACCATCGGGATGAGCGAGAACTTCAGCTTCAATGCGCAGCCGCAGTCGCTCATGAAGGCCCAATTTTGTTCGTTCAAGATTTGTAAAGGCGCGAGATCCCACCACCCTGCGGGGTCGCTTATCCGTTACCCCGAGTATCAGGTGTCCTCCTCGTTCGTTGGCGAGGGCGCAACAGTATCGCACGAGTTCATCAAAGTCGAAGCGATTCTTCGCTTCCTTAAACTCGATGTGTTCGTGCTCTCTGTCTGCCATCCACGCTTTCAATTGCTCGAGCGTCGCCATACGCACCTCCCCGCAGGCCGCCCGCCCCGCCCGCCGAACTTCCTTCAAGAAGCAGAAGGCGCCGCCCACAGGGAGCCGCGCCGTCCACCTCAACACGGACCGTTTCTCCCGCCCGCCGCAACCTCCCTTCTGCTGCTCATTGCCAGAAGCGCCTTTGCGCTGACTGTCGTTCCGAGTTCACCAGAACCGCCACCATCGAAAAAAGCGACCCGGAAGAAATCCGGAGTCGCTTCACAAAACGGCGCCACCGCGCCGATCTTCGTTGGTGGAGATGAGGGGATTTGAACCCCTGGCCCCCTGCGTGCAAGGCAGGTGCTCTCCCGCTGAGCTACATCCCCGAGTGTTTGGCCGCGGGATGCAAGCGGGGTCGCGGTGTGGTGGGCTTTGGTGGACTCGAACCACCGACCTCGTCCTTATCAGGGACGCGCTCTAACCAACTGAGCTAAAAGCCCGCGTAAGACGCGGCCCGACCCGCGTGGGGCCGAAGACAAGGGGCAGTTTATCACAGGGTGCGGGGAGTGTCAACCTCCGGCGCCGCCGCGCCGCCGCCACTCACGCCGCCCACGATACACGCCCGGTGCGTGTCAGCGTCGCTCTCCAGGCGCCTTCTCGTCGCGGTAGCCTGGCGCCAGGAAACCTGTCGCACATCCCCGAACCGCCGCGCCATGAGCGAGCATCCCACTCTGTACAACCCCATTGAGGCCACCCTGCGGGCGCGCGTCGAGAAGGACCCGAAAGACCTGCACGCCACCCTGCAGCTCGGGCGCCACTACCAGGAGAACCAGCGCACCATCGACGCGCTCAAGCTGTACCGCGCCGCGCTGGAGGCCCTGCCCGACGAGCCGCGCCTGCACGGGGCGCTGGGCGCCGTCCTCCTTGGCATGGATCAGCTCGAGCGCGCCCATGAGTCGCTGGAGCGCGCGCTTGCGCTAGACCCCAAAGACTCGCTCTCGCTCTCCAACCTGGGCCACATCCGCACCATTCAAGAGCGCTTCGAGGAAGGCGAGAAACTGCTCAGCGCCGCCGTCACCCTGGCCCCGCACGAGCCCGCCTTCCACAACAACCTCGCCGCCCTGTACGCGCGCACCGGCAAGATGAGCGAGGCCCTCGAGGAAGCCCGCAAAGCCCTCGAGCTCAACCCCGACTTCGTGGCCGCCCGCCAGAACCTGGGCGTGGCCGCCTTCGCCGTGGGCAAGTACCCGGAAGCCGCCGAAGCCCTCGACTACGTGCTCGACTACGATCCCAACGACATCGTTGCCCTCATCCTGGGGGGGCAGGCCCACCTGCGCTCCGGCCGCAAGGGCGAGGGGATCCGCCGCTTGCACCGCTTGCTCCAGCTTGCTCCCCACTCCGAGGAAGGCCAGGGCGCCCGCCAGATCCTCGAGCAGATGAAGGAAGAGCACGAAACTTTTGTGGGACTGGCCTGGAAAGAAGCCGGCCTGGCCGCCGACCGCGGCGTCGAGAAGATCAACGCCGAGGATTTCGAGGGGGCCGAGCAAGATTTTCTGGAGGCCATCGCGCTTTGCCCGAGTGCGCCGCCCGCCGCGTTCTACGAGGCGCTCGCCGCTTCGCGTGCCCAGAGCGGACGCGTCCTGGAAGCCTGCGACGCCTACTATCGCGGATTGGCCCAGGTGAGCGACGATCCCAGCCTGCCGCTTCGCTTCGCGCGCTTCCTCATGTCCATCGAGGATTATTTCCACGCCATCGTCATGCTGCGCGAGACGCTCGAACGCGGCGATGCGCTCTCCACAGAGGCGAAAGACACCATTATTGGCATCATGCAGGAAGTGAAATCACGCCTCGCCCAGCACTCGGATCCGCAGTCGGTGGAATCCGCCCTGCAGGATTACGCGGCCGCCCGCAAGGCACAGCAGGAAGGCCGCGCCGAGGAAGCACGCGCGCTGGTGGAAAAATCCATCAACGCGTATCCGCGAAATCTTGACGCCTGCTGGATATTGATGCGCGTGTTCTACCACAATCAGGATTTCGCCACCATGGCGGAAATGCTCACCGCGTTCGCTGACTTCTTCCCGAATCTCGCGGACGTGCAGTTCAACACCGCCACCGCCCTGCGCCACTCCGGCCAGGGCGATCGCGCCGTGCCCTATTTTGATCGCGCCATTCGGCTCAATCCGGAAAATGCCGCCTACCGCACCGATTTTGCCAACAGCCTGCAAGCGCTGGGCAAGCACGCCGAGGCGCGCGCGATGATCGAGGAAGCCACCCGGAAGGGCCCCAACAATCCGCTGGCCTGGTACAACCGCGCCATCATCGAGCGCGTGCAGGGCCGCGAGAGCGACGCCCGCGACTCCATGAAGAAGGCCCTGGAAGTGGCGCCGCGCGGACCCCTCGGCGCGGTCATCCGGGCGCGCGCCCGGCTCTTCGAAAAGGAATCGCAGTAGTTATCGCGCGGGACAGCCGACCACCCTGGTGTCGGCGGGCACGTCGCGAATCACCACCGCGCCCGCCCCCACAATGGCCCGCGCGCCCACGTTGATCCCCTGAATCACGCGCGCGCCCAGTCCCACGAACGCCTCCTCGCCGATAGTCACATTGCCCCCCAGGCACGCGCCCGGACAAATGTGCGCGAAGGCTCCGATATGGCAGTCGTGCTCCACAATCGCGCCGGTGTTGACGATGACCCCATCCTCCAGCACCGCAGCCGGGTTGAGGATCGCGCCCGCCATCACCATCACGCCCTCACCAAGCGCGACGTCGCGCGCAACGATCGCGCGCGGATGCACGAGCCGCACCACGCGCAGGCCAGCATCCAGCACCCGATTATAGACGGCGCGACGATGACTATTACGCGGCACGCCGCCCACTCCGATGAACGCCGCGTCCACACGGCCCTCGTTGAGCAACGACTCCAACAAATGCTCGCCACCCAGAATCGGCACGTCGCCGTGCATCGTCCCCCAGCGCGAGGAATCCGCGTCGAGCATCCCCACCAGATTCAGCGAAGGAGCCAGCCGCGCGATGTCCATCAAGACACGCGCGTGGCCGCCCGCGCCCACCCCGACGACCCGCGTCACGCCGCGGTTCGCCCGCGCAGCAAGCCGATGACCTCGCGCAGGCAATCCCGCACGTAAAGCACCTCCGCCTCGCTCATCAGGCCGTGGAATGGAATTGAAATCGTGCGCTTCGCGAGCGCCTCCGTGACCGGAAAATCCCCTTCGCGATACCCGTACTTGCGTACAAAATACGGCTGCAGATGAATCGGCGGAAAATACGGGCGGCATTGCACGCCCCGCTCGCCAAGCAAGCGGATCGCCACGTCGCGGTCGAGCCCGGCCTCCAGGCGCGGCACGTACACGAACCAGGACACTTCGGCCGGCGGCACCCGGCGCGGCAACTCCAGC
>VGFD01000262.1 GCA_016868975.1 Armatimonadota bacterium
TCTGGGCCAGGAGGTGATCGCCCGCATCACCTTCCTCTCCAAGCCGGTGCGACGGCTGGTGGCGGTGTTGACCGAGGATGGCGCGCCGCTCGCGGCGGGCGATAAAATCCTTGCCGCCGGCCCCCAGGGGCCCCCCGTTGAAAAAGAGGTCGGCTGGATCACCTCAGCCGTGCAAAGTCTCTCCCTGGGACGTCCCATCGCGCTCGGCTACGTGCGCAACGACACGGTGGCCCGCGCGCTCCCGCTGCGGGTGGCGGGACACCAGGCGGCGTCCCAGCAATTGCCGCTGTACGTGTCCCCGGCGCTGGGCGCGCGCGTGGTGGACGCGGTGTCCCCCCCACCTCCGCCGGGGGAGCGGCCCAAACTCCCATTTTGAGTCCGGGTTTTCAGTGCGGCAATTCCCCGCGAGGTTACGCGTCCACTCCGATGACATCGCTGATCGACCGAACCCCGTCGCGCTCCATCAGCGCAAGCAAGCCGGCGTGCACGTCCTGGGCCAGCGTGGGGCCCTGGTACACCAGCCCGCTGTAGGCTTGCACGAGGCTCGCCCCGGCACGAATGCGCGCGTAGGCGTCCGCCGCCGAAAAAATCCCCCCGACTCCGATGATGGGAATTCTCCCCCGCAGGTGTCGGTACACTGACAGCAGCACCGCGTGCGCGCGCGACTGCAGCGGTCGTCCGCTGAGGCCCCCGCGCCCGATTTCTCCGAGCCGCATTTTCGGCGTCTTCAACTGGTCGCGGGCCACCGTCGTGTTGGTCAGGATCAGGCCGTCGAGGCCGGCCTCCACCGCCACGTCGACCAGGTGGAGCATCGCGACCGGCGGCAGGTCAGGGGATAGCTTGAGCAGCCACGGTCGGGTCTTCGGCACCTCGCCGTGCAGGGCGCGGAGAAGGTGGTGCAGCGCGTCCGGATCCTCAAACGTCCGTCCGTCGCCGGTATTCGGACAGGAAACGTTGATGCCCAGATAAGACGCTTGCTCCTGCACGGCGCGGGCGGTTTCAAGGTAATCGGCCACCGGATCGCGGGCGGTCCCGTCCTCAACGCGCCCGACGTTCGCGCCCACCAGAAATCCCTCCGGCCGGCGCCGCAAGCGTTGCGCCACCACCGGCGCGCCGTGGTTGTTGAGTCCCATGCGGTTGACGATGCCCTCGTCCTCCCGAAGCCGGAACAATCGCGGGCGAGGATTGCCCGGCCAGGGCCGCGGCGTGACCGTGCCCACTTCGGCAAAGCCAAATCCAAGCGCCCGCAACAGGTGGAGCAACTGCCCGTTCTTGTCGAACCCGGCGGCCAGGCCGAGCGGCGCGGGAAAGCGCATCCCCAGGCAGGCGACTTCCAGCCGCGGGTCGCGAACCTCGAACAGAACCCGCAGCAGGTCGCACAGGATCGCGTGCCGTCCGACCCACGCCCCGGAATGAATCGCGCGGTGGTGCACGGTCTCCGCGTCAAGCGCGAACAGCAGCGGGCGAGCGATCCTGTACAGCAGGGAGAGCAGTGAAGACACAGTGGGCGCTCGCATCGCGCCCCTGTTCCGCGACCCACCCCGAGACCCCTCCGCACCAACCGGTTCGCCGCGAAGTGGGAGCGAACACGTCGGCGCAACTGCAATAACCACGCCATCCGAATGGCGTTCGCCGGGAAGTGGGAGCGAACACCCGGCCCGGCGTTGCCTACCGAATCCCCGTGTGCTGCGCGTTCGCCCCCCACATGTACCAGCCGTCATCTTTCGGATCGCCGGTCTCGACGCAAATCACCGACCCCCTCGTCGTCGGGACGTACACCCGCCCCTTCGCCACCACCGGCTGGAACGCGACCGGCTCGCCCAGGTTTGCCGTCCACAGCGTCTTGCCGCTTGCGGCGTGCAACACGACGAGCTCGCCGTAGCTGGTCACCTCGAAGATCTTGCCGTTCACGATGGCCGGCGGAACCAGGGTGCGCTCCACGCCCTCTTTGTTCTTCGGGTCGCGCAGCGTCCTCGCCCACACGATCTTGCCGTCCCCGATGTTGACGCACTTGAGCGTGTCACCCATCCCCGTGTACAGCCGCTCGCCGTAAATTGTCGGCCGCGAGCCCTGGTAGGCCCAAACGCCGTACACGCTGTTCTCGCCGAGATTCGCGGACGCTTGCGCGATCTTCGCGTCCCCCTTCGACCCGCCGAAGCCCACCGTGGCGTCCGCCGCCTGCTTGGCGCGCTCGCTGGAGGAGCTCGCCTTGCGCGCGTAGTCGAGATACACCGCGCTGCTGGTCGTGCTGGTAATCGCCCGGTCGCCGTCCTTCGGACCGCTGGCGGCGGACCGCATGTCGCTCACCGACTCATTCTGCTCGCGAACTTCCTTGCCGTTCTCGGTGCGCACCTTTTCGCTGCGCTGGCTGTAAAACGCCCGCCCCTTCCACACCGCCGGGGATGAGGTCGCGTTGCGCTTGTCGCTCCAGAACACCTTCCCTGTCTCCGCGTCGAAGCAGTACATCACCCCGGCCAGCGTGGACAGGTACACGCGCCCGTCGGCCAGCACCGGCGCGGTAATGATCTCTCCGTGCAGAGGCTGGCGCCAGATCGGCTTCCCGCTCTCCAGGTCGAAGCAGGCCACGTAGTGGGAGCGATCTCCGCGGCTCTCGGGATACGCCATGTACACGCGCTTCTTGTCGATGGCCGGCATGCTCATCAGGGGATCTCCCAGCCACTTCTTCCACAGCCGACGGCCGCGCGGCGTGAGGATCTCCAACTCGCACGACTCGGTGTTGAAGGCGATGCAGCCGTCGCCGTACACCGCGGCGGTGGGCCCGTCGTCCCCGGTGTGGTAGAGCCACACCAGGCTGCCCGATTCGGCGTCGAGGGCGTAGAACTCGTGGCTGCCGAAGCCGCCGCCCAGGAAGATCTTGCCGTCCGCCCAGGCCGGCGTCGCCAGCGTGCGGCCCCCGGGCAGCTTCACCCGCCAGCCGGCGCGGTCGCCGAACTTGCGCGGCTCGACTTCCAGCTTGACGTCGCTTTTTGCCGCCGGGGTGGCCTCCGCGGGCCCCTCGGTCTGGTGGTTGGCCGGGCCCTGCTGCTGCTGGTTTTGCGGGGTCTGCTGGGGGATGTCCGCGGCGGCCAGGCGCAGGCAGGCGGCGGCGATGACAACGATGAGTGCAAGGTGTCGCTTCATGAAAATCTCCGTTCGGCGCAAGCTTGCTGGATGCGCCGTCGCAAAATGTTTCGCGGATCTTTCATTTTGATGAGAGATTGTATAAAATCGCGCAGATCCCACAGGTGGCAACGCCCCTCTGCATTGGCGCGCGCGGAAGAGGGGTCGGCCCCGTCTCGGCGAACAAGCCCGCGATGTTGCGGTCGGTCTATAAATTCCTTGCCTCGCTGAAGCTCGCGGTGGTGCTCCTCCTGTCGCTGGCGGCCATTCTCGCCGCGGCGACGTACTACGAATCGGTGTACGACGCCAAGACGGCTTCCCACCTGGTGTACGGCTCCTGGTGGTTCTACCTGTTCCTCTTCATGCTGGGGGTCAACGTGGCCTGCGCGGCCGCCATCCGCTATCCCTGGCAGCGGCGGCAGACCGGTTTCGTCGTCACCCACCTCGGCATCATCACCATCCTGGTGGGCTCGTTCATTACCGCCTTCGCCGGCTTTGAGGGCACCCTGGCGCTGCGCGCCGAGGAAACCGGAAGCGTCGTCACCATCGACAAGCCCATGCTGTCCTGGCAGGTTCTCGACGGCGAGACGCAGGGCCACGATCCCAGCAGCGCCACCGTGCAGCAGCAGCCCGCCGAGTTCCGCTGGAGTCGTCCCAGCGATGCGCGGCCGCGCCGTTTCAAGCTCGACAACGGGCTGGTCGTCCTGGTGGATCGCTACTACCACAGCGCCGTCCCCGAGATGCGCTACGAAGCGGGCGGCAAGGAGCTCAACCCGGCCATCCAGGTGAAGCTCGATAACGCCCAGGTGCACGCCGACGAATGGATGGCCCTGGCCGACCCGGACCGCCAGGAAGTGAACCTGGGTCCCGCCACGCTGCGCTTCCTGAAGGCGGACAGTCCCGCCGCGCTGGAACGCCTGCTCTCCAATAAGCCCGCGAAGCGCTCGCCAAAGGGCATCCTGGTGTTCGGAGTGGCCGGGGCGCGGCCCACCGTGGAAGTGGAGGGTAGCGTCGGCAAGACCGTCCCGCTCGAAGGCACGCCGTACCGCGTGCGCGTCGATCGCTTTCTGCCCTACGCCGTGGTGGATCAAAAAAGGGGCAAGCTGATCTCCCGCTCCAACGAGATGGTCAACCCGGCCGTCGAGTTGACCGTCCTCGACTCCAGCGGCGCCGCCGAGCGCCACATCGTGTTCGCCCGCTTCCCCGAGTTTTCCACCACTCACCAGCAGGAACGGCGCACCCAGATCGAGGTGGCCTACACCTTTGAGGGCCCGGATGCATCCAACGGAATCGATTTCATCCTCGGCCCCGGGGAGGCGCTCTACTACCGGGTGCGCTCCAAGGACGGCAAATCGTTTTCCGGGCCGGTGAAGGTCGGCGCCGCGGTGCAGACCCACTGGCGGATGAAGATGGCGTTCACGGTCGCGCAGTTTTTGCCGCGCGCCCGAGTGGTCAACGAATTTCGGGAATTTCATCCGGCCCGCGGCAAGGAAGGTCCCCCGCCGGCCATCCGAGTCCGCGTGGAAGGCGCCGACGACCCCGGCCCCTACTGGATTGCTCAGGGCTCGGAAATCGCGGTGCGGCGAGGCAAGCAGGTCACCCGCATCTCCTACCACCTGCAAGGCTTGCAGCTTGGCTTCAAGGTCATGTTGAAGAAATTCACCGTAGGGTATGATCCCGGCACCAGGAACGCGGCGTCGTACTCCAGCGACGTCACGGTAACCGACCCCGCGCGGCAGGCGAAGTTCGATCAGACCATCAGCATGAACGAGCCGCTGCACTACAACGGCGTGACGCTCTTCCAGGCAAGCTTCCAGGAAGTGGAGGGAGGCTCGCCCATCTCCGTCCTGCAGATTGCCAACGACCCGGGCGTGCCGGTGAAATACGCCGGCTCGATACTGCTCTGCTGCGGAATTGCCATCATGTTTTTCATCAATCCCATGCCAAAGAAACGCGCGCCGCGCGACACTGACCGGGAGGTGCCGGGACCGAGCCCGGACACCGCTTCGGAGCCGGTCTCAGAGAAAGTTTGAGGATATCCGACATGCTGATCCGCGTGTTCTTCGTCCTGTTGTTATTGTGCACGTGCCGAACGGCCGCAGACGCCAAGGGGGTTGACTTTGACGTGCTGCGCGGCATCCCGATCCAGAACAACGGGCGCATCAAGCCGCTCGACACGTTTTCCCGCGAAGTGGTTTTCGCCGTCACCGGCAAGGAGCGTTTCGAGGGACGCGAACCCATGGACGTCATGATCGGCTGGATGGCGGACGGCAAGGCGGCGCAGGAAGCCGCCGTGATCAACGTGTCGCACCGCCTGGTGCGCGAGCCGCTGGGCATCCCCGAGGGCCAGGCGCGCGCCTCGATGGCGGAGCTGATGAAGAATCCCAAATTGCGGCAACTGGCCCAGGAAGCGATGCAGCGCCAGCAGGCCGGTGAAGCGGAGTCCGAGACTGACAAGCACATCCTCCAGCTCTATTCCCGAATCACGCTGCTTGGCAATATCATCAACGGCGACGCGCTCACCCTGGTCGGCGCAAAAAACAAGGGCGAAGCCTGGGAATCGGTGGTGACGCTGCTCGGGCACCCGGATCACACGACGGGCGCCGCCTCGGAGTCCCCCCAGGACCACGCCGTCCATGACGACGTTGGCGCCGCGCTCCGCAATCTGGTGGACGCCCACAAGGCGGGCGACAGCGCGAAATTCGTGGACGCTTCCGGCCGCCTGAAAGCCGGGCTGGCCTCGCTGGGCGGAGCGGACTATCCAACCGACGCGATGATGTCCCGGGAATTGGAGTATAATCGGCTCCACCCGTTCGGCAAGGCGTGGCTGCTGTACCTGGCCGCGCTGCTCGTGCTGCTGGCCGCCGCGGTGCTGAAGAACCAGACGCTGTACTGGGGCGGGTTTGCCATCGCGGTGGCCGGCCTGATCATGCACGCTTACGGATTCTATTTACGGTGCACGATTTCCGGACGCCCGCCGGTGACGAATATGTACGAGTCGGTGATCTGGGTGAGCTTCGGCGCCATGGTCCTGGCGCTGGCGCTGGAGTGGGCGTATCGCTCGCGGACCGTGCTGATGGCGTCGTGCACGGCCGCCGTGGTTTGCCTGGTGCTGGCCGACAATACCTCGGCGGTCCTCGATCCCACCATCAATCCGCTGACCCCGGTGCTGCGCAGCAATTTCTGGCTGACCATCCACGTGTTGACCATCACGCTGAGCTACGCGGCGTTCCTGGTGGCCATGGCGGAGGGTCACGTGTCGCTCTACAACCATGCGTTCCACGGAGAGAATCGCGCGCTGCTGCGCACTCTCCATTTGCAGATTTACCGCGCCATTCAGGTGGGCGTGTTGCTGCTGGCCACCGGCACGATTCTGGGCGGCGTGTGGGCGAATTATTCCTGGGGCCGCTTCTGGGGCTGGGACCCCAAGGAGGTCTGGGCGCTTATCGCGCTGCTCGGCTACCTCGCGCTGCTGCACGGCCGCTTCGCCGGCTGGCTGAAGGACTACGGGCTCGCGGTCGGCGCGGTGGTGGCCTTCCTGGGCGTGCTGATGGCGTGGTACGGAGTGAATTTCGTCCTGGGCGCGGGATTGCACTCCTACGGCTTCGGCGACGGCGGCCAGATCTACGTGGGCCTGGGCGTGCTGGCCGACCTGGCCTACGTGGCGGTCATGGTGTTCCTGTACAAAAAGCGCCGCGCCCAGGAGAACTAATTAAGGGGCCTG
This sequence comes from Armatimonadota bacterium, assembly GCA_016868975.1. Classification (GTDB taxonomy): domain Bacteria; phylum Vulcanimicrobiota; class Xenobia; order RGZZ01; family RGZZ01; genus VGFD01. Next base: position 6,845 of record VGFD01000262.1, read on the forward strand.
GAATAGAATTTCTCCAACACGGCATTGACCGCGGCTCGTCAGTCCGGGGCAGTACAGTGTTGTTTTTCCGACCTCCCAGACATTTCTCATTCCAAAAATTTCCCGATGGAAGGAACTCACCTGATGAGACGCACCGCCATTATTCTGTTTGCCCTGCTGTCCTTTGTCTGCCTGCTGCAAGCGGGGCCTGCCGACGGGCAGCTTCTGGTGGTCGACGAGGAGTTGTTCGTGGTCCAGCTCCGCCCGGACAAGAACAAGATTGGGATCTCGTCCGGCAAGACCGGCGTGGTCACCGGCTGGGTCAAGCTCGATTCGTCCACGGTCGTCTACCGCCGCAGCGGCAAGCCGTCCAACCAGGCCACGATGTGGCAGCGCCTCAAGCCCGGCATGAAGATCAAGGTGCACGGCGGCGGAGATTGGGATGGGAATCTCAAAGTGAAAACCCTCTGGTATTAGGGTTTACTCGGGGGAGGTTCCCCCGATACCCCCTGTTTCGGTGGGAGCCGCCGATTTCGTCGTGGGTTCCCCGACAGCCCCCTGAATTTACGTCGTGGAGTTCCCCGACAGCCCCCTGAGTTTACGTCGTGGAGTTCCCCGACAGCCCCCTGAATTTACGTCGTGGAGTTCCCCGACAGCCCCGCGTTGTCAGGGGACGGGAGACGAAGCGTCGTCCCCCCCCCCCCCCCCCCCCCCCCCCCCCCCCCCCCCCGGGGGCCCCCCCCCCCCCCCCCCCCCCCCCCCCCCCCCCCCCCCCCCCCCCCCCCCCCCCCC
>VGFD01000263.1 GCA_016868975.1 Armatimonadota bacterium
CGGCCGCCCCGCCCAGGGAGTTCCGGCCGTTCATCGACATCGGCGGCATCAAGGTGCCGATGAAAGAGCGGTAGGTGAGCGCCCCGCCACGGCGAAACAGGCGGCTCATGCGTACCGCCGCTCTCGCAATCCTGCTCTTTCTGGCCCAGGTTGGCTGCGCGCTGGCCCAGGGGCTGCACTATCCGCTCGCGCCTCCCGGCGCCGTGGTCGAGGATTATCACGGCACCAGGGTCAGCGATCCGTACCGCTGGCTGGAGGATCCGGACTCGCCGCAGACGCGTAAGTGGATCGAGGCCGAGAACAAGGTCACTTTCTCCTACCTCGATCAGGTTCCGATTCGCCCAAAGATCCGTGAGCGGCTGACCAGACTGTGGAACTACGAGCGCTACGGCGTGCCCCACCGCGAGGGCGAGCGCTATTTCTTCCGCAAGAACGACGGCCTGCAAAACCAGAGCGTGCTGTACTGGACAGACCGCCTCGACGCGCCGCCGCGGGTGCTTCTCGACCCCAACAAGCTCTCCAGCGACGGCACAGTGGCGCTCTCCGGCTACGCACTCACCCGCGACGGCCACAAGATGGCCTACGGCATCAGCGTGGCCGGCTCGGACTGGAATGAGTGGAAAGTCCGCGACGTCGCCAGCGGGCAGGACCTGCCCGATCTTCTGAAATGGGTGAAATTCTCCGGCGCGTCGTGGACCAGTGATGGCAAGGGATTTTTCTACAGCCGCTACGACGCACCCGACGAGAAGCGCAAGCTGGAAGCGGTCAATTATTTTCAGAAACTGTGCTACCACGAAGTCGGCACTCCTCAGGAAAAGGACGTGCTGGTCTACCATCGCCCCGATGAAAAAGAGTGGGGATTCGGCGGCGACGTCACCGACGATGGGAAATACCTCATCATCAGCGTGTCCAAGGGAACCGATCACCGCAATCAAATCCTCTACAAGGATTTGCAGAAGGGTATCGGGGCGCCGGCCGTTCCCTTGATCGACAAGTGGGAGGCGGAATACGCCTTCGTCGGCAACAACGGCCCGCTGTTCTGGTTCCGCACCACCCTGGACGCGCCCCGCGGCCGGCTCATCGCCATCGACATCCGCCGGCCGGCCCGCGAAAACTGGAAGACCGTCGTGCCGGAAATCAGCGACACGCTGCAGAACGTCTCGCTGGTGGGCGACACTTTCATCGCCACCTACATGCATGACGCGCACACCGCGGTGAAGACGTTTAGCCTGGACGGCACGGCCGGCGCGTCCATCTCACTGCCCGGCATCGGCACCGCGGCGGGTTTCTACGGGCACCGCGCGGATAAGGAAACCTTCTACTCCTTCGCGTCGTACACCACGCCCAGCACCATTTTTCACTACGACCTGGCGACTGGAAGATCCACGGTTTTCCGCAAGCCGCAAGTGGATTTCAACCCGGCCGACTACGTGACGAAGCAGGTCTTCTTTAACAGCAAGGACGGCACTCGCGTGCCGATGTTCATCACCCACCGCAAGGATCTGAAGCTCGACGGGAACAACCCGACGCACCTGTACGGGTACGGCGGCTTCGACATTTCCATCCAGCCGCAGTTCTCGGTGAGCGCCCTGGTCTGGATGGAGCACGGCGGCGTGTACTGCGTGGCCAACCTGCGGGGCGGCGGCGAGTACGGCGAGGAGTGGCACCAGGCCGGCATGAAGCTGAAGAAGCAGAACGTCTTTGACGACTTCATCGGGGCGGCCGAATGGCTCATCGCCAACAAATACACCCGCCCGAAGCGGTTGGCCATCAGCGGGTACAGCAACGGCGGCCTCCTGGTGGGCGCGATGATCACGCAGCGCCCCGACCTGTTCGGCGCGGCCCTGCCCGGGGTGGGCGTGCTCGACATGCTGCGCTTCCACAAGTTCACCATCGGGTGGGCCTGGACCAGCGACTACGGATCCCCGGACAACGCGGACGAGTTCAAGGCCCTCTACGCCTACTCTCCGCTGCACAACATCAAGCCGGGCACCGCCTATCCCCCGACCATGATCGTGACCGCCGACCACGACGACCGCGTCGTGCCGGCCCACAGTTTCAAGTTTGCCGCCGCGCTGCAGGCGGCTCAGAAGGGGCCAGCGCCGGTCCTGATCCGCATCGAGACCCGGGCCGGACACGGAGCCGGCAAGCCGACGACGAAGATCATCGCGGAGGCCGCCGATACCCTGTCGTTTTTCATGCGCGCGCTGCAGATGCCGGGCGGCGCACCGGCGAACCAGAGTTAGACTAAAGGAGACAGACCGTGGGACAATTTTCCGCCGTGGTTCTACTCAACGGCCTTCCTTATCGGGTGGAAGGCGTCAGTCACGACCAGGAAGGCAGCCGCATCCGCTATGCCTCGCTGGAGGAAGTCGAGTCGGCGGTGCTCGCCAAACTGGACGACTGCGAGCGTGTTCACCCCACCGGGGACGCGGCCTCCATCTGGATCGGCAAGAAGGGCGACGACCGCTACCGCGTCGAGGCGCGCAAGACCGTCAAAGGCTGAAAGGCTTGACGCGCGGGTGCGCGGCGTCGTACTATTGTTGCATGGATGCAAACATTCGCACCCATGGAGACGTGACGTGCCCTTTCGCCTGATTGCGGCACGCGAACTGGGGCATCTGTTTGGAGTCCTCTCCCATCCGGATCGCATTCGGATCGTCGAGGAACTGGGCGGCGGCGAGCTGGACGTGGGGACGCTTCAGGAGCGGCTGGAAGTGCCGCACTCGAGGGTATCCCAGCACCTGTCTCTGATGCGGGCCGCGCGGCTGGTGGAAGAGCGGCGGCAGGGGCGGCAGGTATTCTATCACTTGAGCTCCCCGGAGTTGTCCGCCTGGATTCTCGAAGGCCTGCGCTTCGTGGACGCCGACCCTTCCTCGACCCGGGACCTGCAAGACGCCGTGCGGGCGGCGCGTGACGCCTGGGGGCCGGAGAGGCGGCGGAAGGAGCGCGCGTAGTTCCCTCCCCGGGACCATTGACAGCGTGCGTCCCTTCCTGTATCCTTAGCGCGTTAGTTCATATATTCATAAATGTTAATGCTTGAATTTGTGGACTTATGAAAGGAACTTCGCGCGATGTCGCCGGCCACCGTCACTGCTCTCCGCGCCGAAAAGCTCTCCGGACGCGACTTTCTGGCTTCCTTCGTAGTCTTTCTCGTCGCCCTTCCCCTCTGCATGGGCATTGCCATTGCTTCCGGCGTGCCACCCGCGCTGGGCATCGTCACCGGCATCATTGGAGGGCTGGTGGTCGGCACCCTGTCCGGCTGCCCGCTCCAGGTAAGCGGCCCGGCCGCGGGGCTGACGGTCATCGTGTGGGATCTCGTCACTCGTTTCGGCCTCCCCGGGCTGGGCTTCATCGTGCTGCTGGCCGGACTGCTGCAGATCCTGGCGGCAACTCTGCGCCTGGGACGCTGGTTCCAGGCGGTTTCCCCGGCGGTGATCCAGGGCATGCTGGCCGGCATCGGCGTGCTGATTTTCGCCAGCCAGTTCCACGTAATGGTGGATGATAAGCCGCGCGGCTCCGGAGTGCAAAACCTGCTGGCAATCCCCGAGGCGGTGTGGAAGGCCCTCTTTCCGCTGAGCGGGGACGTGCACCATCAGGCGGCGTTCGTCGGCATCCTTACGATCGCCGCCATCGTGGTTTGGAACCTGTACCGTCCACGCGCCCTGCACATGCTTCCGGCGCCGCTCTTCGCCGTCGTTCTGGGCACCGCCGTTACCGCCGGGCTGGGGCTGCAGATCCGCTTCGTGGACGTTCCCGCGAACCTCGTGGCGGCGCTGAAATCCCCGCTCGCTTCGGTGCCATCACTGGTGATGGACTCCCAGATCTGGTTCGCGGCGCTCGCCGTGGCGTTTATCGCCAGCGCGGAGACGCTGCTCTGCGCGTCGGCCGTGGATCGCATGCAGGACGGGCCACGCACCCGCTACGATAAGGAACTCTTCGCCCAGGGCGTCGGCAACGCGCTGTGCGGCCTGGTGGGGGCGCTGCCCATGACCGGCGTCATCGTTCGCAGCACCGCGAACCTCGAGGCGGGCGCCCGCACCCGATGGTCGGCGGTCTTGCACGGCGCGTGGCTGCTGGCTTTCGTGGCCGTGCTTCCCTTCGTGCTGCGGCTCATTCCGGTGGCGTCGCTCGCGGCCGTGCTGGTGTTCACCGGCTACAAGCTGGTAAACCTGCGGACGCTTCGCAACCTGGCTCGCTACGGAAACGCGGAGGTGGGAATCTACCTCGCCACGCTGGTGGCCATCGTGGCCACCGACCTGCTGCACGGCGTCCTGTTCGGCCTGGGACTCTCTTTCTTGCGCCTGATGGCCCGCTTCGTGCGTCTCCAGGTGGACGTCAGGGAGGTCGACGGCCACCGCTGGGAGCTGCGGTTGCAAGGCACCGCCTCGTTCGTCACCATCCCCCGACTGGCCGAGGCGCTCGACCGCGTGCCGGACGGCGCCGAGCTGCACGTGCACTTTGAGCGTCTGGACTACGTGGACCACGCCTGCCTGGAGCTGCTTGCGGACTGGGAGCTGCGCCAGGAGCGGCTGGGCGGGCGGCTCGTCGTGGAGTGGCACGAGCTGGAGCAGCGCTTTCGCTCCGCGGCGCAGGACGCCAGTTAGGTCAATCGAGCGAACCGGAAACCGCACGCCTCGTGCGCCACGTCAGGCGGCTCGGAGGTGTACGTTCCATAACCGGTTGTTTCACGACGGACAGGAAAAAATTCCCCCCGGGCAAAGAGTTGTTGCATGCCTGATCCGTTCGCTTCCCTGGTTCACGAGAAGTTCGTCTGCCTGACCACCTACCGCCGCAACGGGGCCGCGGTGCCCACGCCGATGTGGTTCGTTCCGGGGGACGGTGTGCTGTACATGCGCACCGACGAGCGCTCCGGCAAGGCAAAAAGAATCCGTCTGAACGGCCGGGCGGCGGTGGCCCCCAGCGACTTCCGCGGCCGCCCAACGGGGCGCCACATCGAGTGCGAGGCCCGCTTGGTGCCGGCGGCGGAAATGCCCTTCGTCGACGAGGGGATCAAGAAAAAATACGGCTTCATGAAAAAACTGGTCGACCTGCGCTCACGGCTGACCGGGGTGAGAATTACCTGCATTGAAATCCGTCCGGCGTAATCGTCCAACGCCCCAGTTTTTCGCGTGGGACAGGTTAAACCGGCTAGACACTATCCCCGCGCCGCAACCTTGTGCTCCTGGCGGGCCTCGTCGCGCAGCCGCATCCGTCGGAGCTCAAAAAAGGCTGAACGCGGGATGGCGACCACCTTTCGGGGAGCTTTTTTGGGGCAGCATACGCGGCTGCGCTGAAGGAAAGCTCAAACCGCCACTGCGAATGGGAGCGCCATGGATATCCCCGAACTAGAAGTTGGACAGGCGGCACATCGGCTGGCGGCCGGCGACGCGATTTTCGTCGACGTGCGCGACGACCTGTCCTATGAAACGTCGCACATTCCCGGCGCGATCCACGTGGACGATTTCCGGGTGGATGAGTTCGTGGCCAGCACTGACAAGAGCCGTGCGCTGGTGGTGTACTGCTATCACGGCCACAACAGCCTGGGCGGCGCCGCCTATTTCCTCGACAAAGGCTTCCGCGAGGTGTACAGCCTGTCCGGCGGCTTCGAGGAGTGGCGACTTACGGAGGCCGTGGTCAGCGGTAGCCAGGCAACATAGGGGCGTTCCCTGGGCCTCATGCCGCCTCGTCGGGAGCGCGCCGCTGAACTCCTTCGATGGCCTGCTCCACGCGAGCAATACGCTCACCGTGCTCCGCGCGAATGTTGTCGAAGCGCTGACCCAGGCCGTCGATGCGCAGCGCCATGCCATCTATGCGCTGTCCGAGTTCCTCGCGCACCCCGTCGATGCGCCGGCTCAAATCACTGAAGTGGTGATCCATGCGCGTACTCAGGTCAGTGAGGCGATAGTTCGTTTGATCGAGCTGACCCTGAATATTCCCCATCCGCTCGACCAGAAACAAGATGTCACGCCGCGTCTGGGCGCCTTCATTGGCCAGGACTTCCTTGATGCCGGCCAGCATCCCGGCAAAATCCATCTGCAGATCCTCCAACCTTGAGATCGTAGCAGAGAGCAAGGTCGCCGTCAAACGAGAGGAGAGCCGGCGCACCGCTCTCCGTCGCGGCACGAGCATAGCAGGCGCTTGTGAACAAGTCCTTGCCAACATGTTTCCGCGAAATTGACGGACCGCGCTGTGTAGGGACCCGGTGCACGACCCCGAACCTCATTCAGACCATGCCCACGGTGCCCTTCACTTTTCTTGCGCTGGTCTGGCGCCGCGAGCGGGACGGCCCGTGCCTCGCCGAGTTGTTGTTCTTTCCCGAGATCTCGCGGGTCGCGGCCTCGCCCCGGGCGGCCGTGGACGCGCTGAAAGAAAACCTCCCCGGGCTCGTAAAGCAGGCCGACCCGGCCCGCTTGCACGCCTGCCGCCTTCCACCCGATCTGCGCCACGAGCAGGTGGAAGGACTCGACGCGCTGCGCTGGAGCGCGCCCAACGGAATCGAAGTCCACTACCTGCCCGACTTGCGCCTCGAGATCGTATCGCAAGGCGATTCAAATGTGGAACGGGAAATTGCCGCGCACCTCGCCCGTACTGGCGTTCCGGGACCGGAAGCGCTGGCCCGCCGGCGGCGCCTGGAAATTGTCCGCTTCGAAATGGACGTGGAAATCCCCACGCCCCTGGAGCGCGCCGCGGCCCAGGCCCGGGACGAGAAGCCGACGCACGACGCGATCACCGATCTTGGCCTGCAGCCGCCCGCCGAGGCCTTCGAGCGGGACCGCGAGGTGCTCGCCGTGGTGGACGCCCTGGAGGGACGAGCGTCGCGCAGCGTGCTGCTGGTCGGCCCGCCCGGCGTGGGCAAGACGGCCATCGCGCGCGAGGCGTCGCGCCACGCCCGGGCGCCGTTCTGGGAAACCTCGGGCCCGCGCCTGGTGGCCGGGATGTCGGGCTTCGGCATGTGGCAGGAGCGCTGCCAGGACCTCGTGCGCGAGGCCCGTCGCGGGGGCGCAGTTTTGCTCCTGGGCAACCTCGTCGAGCTTTCCCAGGCGGGACGCTACAAGGGAGACGCCAGCGGCGTGGCGGCCTTCTTCCGCCCGCTGCTGGCGCGCGGCGACGTCCTTGCGATAGTCGAAGCGACCCCAACCCAGATTTCCCTGCTGGAGCGCGAGGATCCGCGCTTGCTGGAAGCGTTCCAGCGGGTCGACGTGAAGGAGCCGGACCCGGTGGCATGCCGCGCGATCCTGCGGAAATCCTCGCCCGGCCTGTCCGACGAAATCCTCGAGGTAGTGGAGCGCCTGCACCGCCGCTACGGATCCTACTCCGCGTGGCCCGGGCGCCCGCTGCGCTTCGTGCGCAACCTCGAAGGCCTGGACGCCGTGGAAGTCTTCAGCACTGAAACCGGCATCCCGCGCGCGCTCCTCGACGACCGCGTCCCCTTCGACCTGGAACAGGCCCGCGCAACCCTGGCGGAAAGCGTGGTGGGCCAGCCGGAAGCCGTGGATCTCGTCGTGGACCTCATCGCAACGCTCAAGGCCGGTCTCGTCCGCCCGGGCCGTCCCATCGCCTCGCTGCTCTTCGTCGGGCCCACCGGCGTTGGCAAGACGCAGCTTGCCAAA
>VGFD01000264.1 GCA_016868975.1 Armatimonadota bacterium
GAACGGGCTCGCCAGACCGGTCAGGACGCTCGCCACGAGGGCCAGGGCCAGATGGCGGCGTTTCTCGTGGGGCGCAACGACCGTGAGTACGCCGAGCAAGCCCAGGCCGGCCACGAAACCGGAGTGGCAGTTGGCCCACACCAGGAAGACCGGCGGAAGTAAATACAGGGGGCGGATGGAGTCCCGGCGCAGCGCCCACTCCACCAGCAGCCAGACCAGCGGCAGGCCTAGATAGGTGGCCAGGTACGGCCGGGCGTCAAAGAACGAGGACGGTTCGGCGTTGGCGAGCGCCAGGCAGGCGGCGAGCGCGGCGCACCACTGGCGGCGTCCCTCGACCAGCGCCACGCCTGCTGCGGTCACGAACGCCAGTCCCAGCAGCGCGATGCGCACGACGTGAATGAGCGTGAGGCCCCCAGCCTGAAAGGCCACGTACATTCCCACTTCGGCAAGCCACTCGTGGTTGAGCCAGGGCAGGCCGTATGCGGTGAACGAGAAGGTGTCGGTCCAAGGGAAGGCACCGGCCATGACGGCACGCCCGCCGGCCAGCTGCCACCACAGATCGGGGCTCGGCAGGCCGCTCGTGGATAGCGCCAGGAGCACCCAGAGAAACAGGCTCCAGGCGCCGGCGGCCGGCAGCCACGCGATGGGCATAGACTGTGGATTTCTTGGGCGTGATGCGGCTTCCTCCGCGCGGCCCGGGCGCGAAAAAAAGAGAGAGCCGAAGCTCCCTCTTTCGTTGCGCCCGGTCGGGAAGGCTTACTTCTCGACGAGGCCCTGGATGGACGTGTACTGGGGATATCCCGCAGCCAGTCCGACGCCCGCGTGGTTGGTGCCGTTGCAGACAACCGTGTAGGCGTCAGGATTGGAGTGCGACGCGAAGCCGCCGGTGTAGGTGTCGGAACCCACCGAAGGGCACGTGGGAATGCTCTTCAGATAGTTGCCACCCGTGGTCAGGCTGGTCAGCTGACTCGGGAAACGGCCGCTGCTGTCCGTGGAATACATTTCCAGCGCGGTGCCGATGTTCTTGAGGTTGGACTTACAGGCGGTCACCTGTCCCTGAGCGCGAGCACGAATGAAGTTCGGAACGAGAATAGCTGCCAGAATGGCGATAATGGCGATAACGATCATCAGCTCGATCAGGGTGAAGCCCTTCCGCTTACGCGTGAATCGATACATTGTGTCACCTCCTCTATTGTGTAGTAACCAGGTCAGGCTTATCGCTAAGCCATTCGTGGTTATACCCTTATCAACTTTACTTCAGACACGGCCCGGGGAGCGAAAGTTCGCGGTGCCGCCGGGTACATCCATCACTCTACTCTGTCTGCCCTCACACCGCAATTAGCCTAATGGCCTATTGCGGGTCGGACCCGTGATGCCGGTCAAGGTCCCCACGCCCAGGTGGTTGAATATTCTTCCACAGGACGGGCAGCTTATACCATACGGCGTCGGGCCTGTCGATACCTTTTTTCGAGGCTCAACGCACGTGAAAGGCAGCGGCCCGCAGATCCAGCACCGCCGGCAAGCCAGGACCAGAACCACTGAGGTGGGCCTTGCCGTCCACGAGTCGGCCGTTGATCGGACCGTACCACGCCCGCCCACGCGCCGCGATCCAGGCGCGGCCGGACAGCCGGGTGCCGGCCTGATCGAGATCCAGGCGAACCGGCAGGTTTCCCGGGAGGTATCCCAGCCACACGCCGGCGTGGTTGTGCACGATGACGCGCTCGGGCGGCGCAACCCGAAATCGCACCAGCAATGCGTTGGGCGGACTCGTGGAAGGGCGCGGGGTGCGGATCGCCCAGAGGTCTGAGGTTTCGCTCACGTCTCTTGGGATTTCGCAGGTCAATCGGTGCGCCGAGCGATCAATCACGGGGCACATCCGCCAGGCGTCTCCGGCCCGATAAACGACGCGCTTGACGGCGAACATGTCCGGTCCACGCACATGGAGAACGGTGCCGGGCGGACCGGAAGTCGGAAACACGGTCAGCAAGTCCACCAACGGCGAAGGGTTGGAAAGTGGCGCGGGCCCCTTTGGCAGCAGAGGAGCCAGTGTCGCAAGGATGCGCCCATGCGCTTTTCGCGTGGGATGGAAGCCGTCGGGCCCAAAGTCGCTGACGGTCGGGAATTTCCAGACGACAGAGCCTTCCGCCGCGCCGATGGCATGGATGGCTTCGTTAAAGCGTTTGCTGATGCCCCGGGCGATAGCTTTCTCTTCCGTGCGCCAGGAGCGCGTTGCAGGATACATCGTCGGATCGGGGACCGTCCCGAGCACGATCTTGCGGTTCGTTGCGGACGACTTGAGAAAGCGAACGACCCAATGAAGCGTGACGCGAAACTCCTCCGGCGCGCTGACAGGAGGGCCCAACCTCGCCATTATGGGGGAAAGGATGTCATTGCTGCCGATCGTCAACGTGACCAGTGTCGCGCCCCCCGCCACGATCCGCGGCAGTTGCGTTTCGACCAGATCCGAAAGCCGCGCCCCGGGCTCAGCAACGACTTCGACTTGAAATCGGGGATCGCGCATCTGGTAGGGATACTCGAACTCGCTGTAGCGCGTGAGGCTGTCCCCGGCCGCATGCCAGACCCACGGCCGGGACGGTTCGGTGGACACGCCGCCCGCAAGCAGGAGAAGAATCGCCCACAGGAGGCGGGCCGTCAGGAGTCGCTCTTCAAGATCCCGCGCATCTTCTCCAGTGCCTTCTGGAGCACGCGCGAGACCTTCTTCTGGGAAAGCCCCATGTTGCGGGCGATCTCGGTCTGGGTGAGATCCTGGTAGAAGAAAAGGTAGACAATGTTCTGCTCCACGGACTTGAGCTTTTCCATGGCGTCGGTCAGGGAAATGCTTTCCTCGATGGGCAGGCGGAACGTCTCGTAGTGCAGGCTGCGGATCTTGTCGGTTGCGATGCTGTCGTTCCCACCGGGATCGTCCAGGGAGGACAGGGTGGCGAGGTTGCGCGCGCGGAGAATCTCCACGACGCCCTCCTCGGACACGTTGATGCCCTTCGCGATCTCGTCGAGCGTGGGAAGACGCTTCTCGCGCTGCATGAATTGCTCGAGGAAGGCCGCCAGTCGCCGGTTTAATCCCGAAAGCCAGCGGGGCCGCTTGATTGTGTCGATCTTGTCGCGCAGGTAATGGCGGATCTCACCGGTGATGAAATGGGTTGCGTAGGTGCTGAACTTGACGTTGTAGGAGCCCTTGAACGAGTTGACCGCCTTGATGAGGCCGATGTAGCCCACCTGGATGAGGTCGTCGGAGCGCGCGCCCGCCTCCCTGAACTTCCGCGCGATGGGCGCGACGAGGTGAAGGTGCTCGCATACCATCTCGTTGCGCTCTTCGGGAGTGCCGGCGAAGTCGCCCGGACCGGCCGGAACTGCAACCGACTCCTCCGCGGGCAACGTCAAGCACGCCTCCGCCGGAGCCTCGTCCGCGGACAGGTCCTCCCCTATTGGTGCCGGTTTTGGTGCCGGTTCGTCTGAATTCAGCATGGAGGTCACTGAAGTCTCGCCAGGGCGAGCGCATCCAAACATCGCAAAAAAGAGGGGGCAGGTTCCACCTTTGGGTGGAGACCTGACCCCGTCTTTATGCGCACTGCGAAGTGCCGGATCGGGCGGATGAAAGCTGGACCTACTGGAGAGATCCAATCAACTGGTAGAGCGGGAGGAACACCGAGATGACGATGAAGCCGACGATACCGCCCATACCCACGATCATGATGGGTTCGAGCATTGACGTCAGCGAGGCGAGCAGATATTCCACCTCGGTGTCGTAGAAGTCTGAAATCTTCGACAGCATGGCGTCCAGGTTACCGGTTTCCTCACCGACCGCGACCATCTGGGTCACCATCGGCGGAAACATGCCAGACGAGCCGAGCGGCGAGGCGATTGATTCACCTTCGCGGATGCTGTCGCGGATCTTCACCACGGTCATGGCGATGATCTCGTTGCCCGACGCCTTGCCCACGATTTCGAGCGCCTGCATGATGGGCACGCCCGAGGAGAGCAAGGTGCCGAGGGTGCGGCAGAAGCGGGAGATGGCGACCTTTTTGTTGAGCAGCCCGAAGACCGGGATGTTCAGCTTGAGGAGGTCGTACTGCCGCTTGCCATACGGCGTCTGGATGTATCTGCCGACCGCCACCGACATCAAGCCAAACAGGGCGGCCGCCGGGATAATCACCCGGATGTCTCGCGCACCCTTTGTGATCATGATGAGGATCTTGGTGGGAAGCGGCAGGGTGAGGTTCATACCCTCGAACAGGCTGACGAAGGTCGGGAGAATGTACGTCACCAGGAAGAACACGATCGCCAGCGCCATGATCAGGATGACGACCGGGTAGGTGAGCGCGGACTTCACTTTCTTCTTGAGTGAGAAGTCCTTTTCCATGAAGCTCGCGAGACGCTCGAGCACCTCGTCGAGCACGCCGCCCATCTCGCCCGCCTTCACCATTGAGGTGTACAACGTCGAAAAGACCTGCGGGTGCTTGCCCAACGCGCTCGACAGCGTGGCGCCGCCTTCGACGTCACGCCGCACCTGGATCAGCGTCTGCTGGAGCTTTTTGTCTTCAGTCTGCTCGGAGAGAATGTCCAGACAGCGGACCATGGCCAGACCTGCGTTGATCATGGTGGCGAACTGGCGCGAGAAGACCACCAGCGCCTGTTCGTTCACCCTCTTGAACTTTGAGTACCACGAAGCCAGATCCGTCTGGCCTACCGACGTCGTCCGCTCCCGGATGTTGATGACGGTGTATTTCTGCTCTTGCAGACGCTGCGTGGCCATGCGAATATTCTGGGCTTCAATGGTGTCCCTCTTCAGTTGGCCAGTCGCGTCACGGACCTCGTACACAAAAACGGGCATCCGACCCATGCCTCCTCGCGTTCGATCTGCGCCTTAGACTTTGGTCAGGTTACCGATAATGATCATTGCCATGGGCAACGCCCACCACCATGCGCTCATGCGGCACCTCCTTTCAAAACCATTCTACTGTCCATGGTCAACCCCCCGAGGGGTGGACCCCGAAGCCTACTTGTTCTTGCCGCCCGCGCCTTCAATCATGCGCCGCATATCCTCGGGATGCATCGTGTGATTGAGCGCATCCTCAAAGGTGATCTGCTTGTTCATGTAGAGGTCGAGCAAAGATTGTTCCATCGTCTGCATGCCGTGCTTGGAGCCAGTTTGCAGCGCGTTGTAGATCTGGTGCGTCTTCCCTTCGCGGATGAGGTTGCGGATGGCCGACGTGGCGGCCATCACCTCGACCGAGGGCACGCGGCCCACGCCGCTGGCGTGCGGGATGAGCTGCTGCGAGAACACCGCCTCCAGCACCGAGGCCAATTGGATGCGGATCTGCTGCTGCTGGTGCGGCGGGAAGACGTCCACGATGCGGTCGACGCTCTGCGCGGCGTCCGACGTGTGCAGGGTGGAGAAGACGAGGTGCCCGGTCTCGGCGGCGGTGAGCGTTCCGCCGATGGTGTCCAGGTCGCGCATCTCACCCACCAGGATGACGTCGGGATCTTCGCGGAGGCAGGCGCGCAGAGCGTTGTTCCAGGCCAGGGTGTCCTGTCCCAATTCGCGCTGGTTCACCAGCGACTTCTTGTGCTGGTGGATGTACTCGATGGGATCCTCAATGGTCATGATGTGGTCGGCGCGCTCGGAGTTGATGTTGTCAAGCATGCAGGCGAGGGTCGTCGACTTGCCCATGCCGGTGGCGCCGGTGACCAGCACCAGTCCGTGCGGGCGCTTCACGATCTCCTCGATGATGGGCGGAAGGTTCAGCTCCTGGCGGGAAGGGATGTTGGTCGGAATCGCTCGCAGCGTCGCGCCGGAGACGCCGCGCTGCTTGAAGACGTTGACGCGGAAGCGGCCGAAGCCGCGGACGCCGTGAGAGCAGTCCAGCTCCCAGGTCTTTTCGAACTTTTCCTTCTGCTTGTCGTTGAGAATGGCGTAGATGAGCCGCTTGGTATCATCCGGCGTGAGGCGCGGAAACTCGGTCGGCGTCAGCTTGCCGCTGATGCGCAGCATCGGCGGAAGCCCCACGGCCAGGTGAAGATCGGACGCGCCTCGCTCCACGGTCGTCTTGAGCAGGTCATCCATTGTGTAGCGAAGCGGTTCAGCGAGTGCCATTCAACTCTCCCGTTGTAGAAATGTGGTAGACCGGGCCTAGATCTCTGCGCCCTCGATGTATACGACGCGGAGACACTCCTCGATGGAGGTGATCCCGTCGAGCACCTTGCGAAGACCATCATCCTGCATGGTCTTCATGCCTTCCTCCATAGCCGACTGCCGAATCTCGGTGGTCGAGGCGCGCTGGAGGATGAGCCCGCGCACCCGGTCGCTGATGGTGAGCACTTCGAAGATTCCCTGACGTCCCCGGTAGCCGGTCATCTTGCAGTGATCGCATCCGCGGCCTTTGTAGAAGGTGATCTCGGTGTCGGTGAAGGCGGACAGGCCGAACCGCTTGATGGACTCGATGGGCGGCGTGTACGATTCCTTGCAGTTCGGACAGATGCCGCGGGCGAGCCGCTGGGCCAGCACTCCGATGATTGAGGACGCGCACAGGAACGGCTCGACGCCCATTTCCACGAGACGCGTGATGGCGCCCGAGGAGTCGTTGGTGTGCAGGGTGGAAAGCACCAGGTGGCCCGTCAGGGCGGCTTCCACCGCGATGCGGGCCGTCTCGGTGTCACGAATCTCGCCGACCATGATGATGTCGGGGTCTTGTCGCAGGAAGGAGCGCAGGGCGCTTGCGAAGGTGAGCCCCGCCTTTTCGTTCACCTGCACCTGGTTGACGCCGGGCAGCTGGTACTCGCAGGGGTCTTCAACGGTGATGATGTTGCGGTCGCCGGTGTTCAGCTTGTTGAGCACCGAATAGAGACTGGTGGACTTGCCCGAGCCGGTAGGCCCGGTCACCAGGATCATTCCGTACGGCTTCTCGACGATGTTCTCGAACGCCATCTGGACGTCGGGGTAAAACCCCAGCTTGTTCAGACCCAGCATGACCGACGACTTGTCGAGAATTCGCATGACGACCTTTTCCCCGTGAATGCACGGGATGGTCGAGACGCGAAGGTCGAACTCGCGGTTGTCGTGGCGCAGGTGGATCTTGCCGTCCTGCGGGATGCGGCGTTCCGCGATGTCCATGTTGGCCATAATCTTGACGCGCGAGACCATCGGCGCCTGGATGTGCTTGGGGGGGGACATCACGTCGTGGAGCACGCCGTCCACGCGATATCGGACGCGCACCTGCTTGGCCTCGGGCTCGATATGGATGTCTGAAGCCTTGTCGTTGATGGCCTGTGAGATGATCAGGTTCACCACGCGGACGATGGGCGCTTCGTCGACCAGCTCCTTGAGCTTGTCGAGCGCGATCTCTTCCTCGACGGCCTCTTCCACCTCGAGGGGGCCGAAGTCGGTGGCGCTGATGTCCTTCACCGTCTCCTGCACCTCGGCCAGGTCGGTGACGCCGAACTGGCGGTTGATGGCCTTGAGGATGGAGTCTTCGGTGGCGATCACCGGCTCGATGTCGAAGCCCGTAATCAGGCGGATGTCGTCGATGGCGATGACGTTCAGCGGGTCGACCATCGCCAGTGTCAGCTTGTTCTCTTTCTCGGCCACCGGGATGACC
>VGFD01000265.1 GCA_016868975.1 Armatimonadota bacterium
CCCGTCAGGCAGATAGTTCAGGCAGGCGGACTCCCTGGCGCAGAATCCCGGGGGTCCGCCTGAGGCAGTCCGTGCGATTTTTGTGGCGGACTGTAAAAGGTAATAAACTTCAAGCATTTAATGTAACGTCTTGGGAGGTGGATACGTCCTCATGAGTCTGAAGCGCAACACATGGAAATCCTTGATGGCGCAGGTCCTCACGCTGGCCTTTGCCGTCGGGCTCGCCGTGCCGGCGTACGCCGGTGGGAGCCCTCTCGTCACCGGTATTCAACTTGCCCCCGGCAAGGAGAAGATCCGGGTCAGCGTGGCCGCGACCGGTGAGATTCAGTACCGCGTGCTGAACCTCAACGAGCATCGGCCGCAGCTGGTCATCGAGATGTTCCCGGCGCAGCTCTCGACATCGGTGCCGAAGGCCTATTCGGTCAACGCCGGTACCATCGAGAAAGTTCGGGTCGGGCAGTTCTCAGACAACCCCGACGTGGTCCGCCTCGTGTTTGACCTGAACGCGCAGTCCCGCTACCAGGTGTCCATGGCACCCGGCCGTCGGGGGCTGTCGGTCGCCGTGGGCACGGCAGAGGTCGCCTCCGCGAAACTTCCTAAGGCGGACGCGAACACCGTGGTCGGCACCGAGCAGCCCGTGGCGGCTCCGAAGCCGGCGCCGGTGGTCGGCCTGCCGCCAACGGCCCCAGTGGCCGTCATGCCCGTCGTGAAGACCATCGCGGTGCGCAACAGCGGTTTCAAGGTCGTCGCGCAAAACGACTACGTAGCCCAGGCGTCCCGGCGCCGCTCCGCGACGAAGATGGTCAACCTGGACTTCGTAAACGCCGATCTCATCTATGTTTTGAAGCTATTGGCCAAGGAGCTGCGGCTCAACCTGGTGACCAGCCAGTCGGTCAAGGGCAGCGTGACGATGAGCCTGAAGGCGGTACCCGCCTACGGCGCCCTCAACCTGATCCTCCGGATGTCTAGCTTCGCCTACAAGCAGGTCGGCGACAACACCATCGTCGTCGGCACCAAGGAAGAGCTGGCCAACATTCCCGAGGACATCATCACCAAGACGCCGGACAAGACCGGGCCTGTCGTCACCTTGCCGATCCCGCTGGAGAACGCCAAGGCGGCCAGCGTGGCCGACACCATCAAGGGCGTCTTCCCGGACGTTGAAGTGACCGTGCAGGCCGACCAGAACTTCCTGGTGGTCAAGGGTCCGCAATCCATCGTCCGCGAGATCAAGGAGTTCGTCCAGAAGCTGGACGTGCCCCCACCTCCTCCGGTGGTCCTCAAGACGGAGATCATCCCCATCAAGTACGCCACCGTGCAGGGCGCGCTGCAGCTCGCCAAGACGCTGCACCCGAACCTCAACTACAACGTCGACGACCGCCTGCTGGCCCTCATCGTGACCGGTCAGGACCGCGACATCGACGCGCTGAAGGCATTCCTGGCCACCATCGACATCCCGCTCCAGCAGGTTGCGCTGGAGATCAAGGTGATGGACATGAACGAGAGTGCCTCCAAGTCACTGGGCATGTCGTTCGCGGGCGAGCAGTTCACGCAGGGCGTGTTCGGCCCCATCGACTTCACCGAATTGGTGCCGGCCAGCCGTCAATCCGGCAGCGGCTTCAACAACCTCGCCATCGGCGGGTTCGTCCGGAGCCCGTTGATCTTTGGCGCCACCCTGAACATGCTCATCTCGAATAGCGACGTCAAGGTCCTCTCCACGCCGCGGGTGGTGACCGTGTCCGGCCAGGAAGCCCAGTGCCTCATCGGCGACCGCTTCCCGGTCGTGTACTTTGACCCTCGCGCCGGCCAGTTTCAGGTGCAGTACGTCGACATCGGCGTGAAGCTGATCTGCAAGCCGACCGTGACCGCCGACGGCTACGTTTCGATGGAGCTGAGGCCTTCGGTCAGCGTCCTTCGTGGTCTCATTCAGGGCCAGTTCCCCCAGACTGGCGAGACCAGCGTCAGCACCAAGGTGCGCGTGAAGGACGGCGACACCTACATCATCGGCGGGCTCCTCCGCGAAGTGGAGAGCGTGAATGTGTCCAAACTGCCCTTCCTCGGCGATCTGCCGGTGCTGGGCGAGTACTTCCGCAATTCGACCGTGCAGCGTACGAAGTCCGAAGTGTTCATCACCGTGACCCCGAAGATCATGCAGTAGCCTCCGGGCCGCAGCAAGGTCAACGAAGAGGAGGCCCGCGGGCCTCCTCTTCGTTTTCCGTGGAAGGACTGCCCGATCGGGCGAATCGAATCATTGCAGCAGGGCCAGACCTTCCGTACGGAGGGTCTGCGCCATGCGGTGGAGAGAGAGCCGTGGGGCCTGCCAGCCCACTCGGCCGCGGAGTGCGAAAACCTTATTACGGCGCGGTTCTAGTGACCTCGCTTCCTGGACATCAGAAGTGCGGGCGTGGTATAATGGAATGCTGTGCAGGTCCACGCACGCGCTCCTATCGACTCGGCGCTTGCGCTGGCAAGCGGCCTTTTCTGAGCCCCGGAACGCCGGCAGCGTTCCGAAAATCGGCTCCTCGCGGCTCCCGGGCAGCAACGCGCTCGAACCCAGACCCCCTGAGGGTGGGAAAATACCGGCCCCTCGAGGGCCGGGAAAAATAGACAACGTCGGGTGCGCTCGAAAGGTGGTACGGAAGGTTGGATGACGTAGGCTCCCTCGTACGCGAGGCGGAACTCCTGTTCTCTCAGCGCGATTGGGACGAGGCGCTTGACAAGTACGCGAAGATCATGGTCTTCGATCCACAGAACGAGGAAGCGTGCGAAAAGCTAGCGCGCGTGTACGCCATTCGCGGATTGATCTCCAAGGTCATCGAAACCTACTTCCAGCTCATTGACATTCTTGAGGGCAAGGGCGAGCTCGATCTGTCCATCGAGGTGGCCCGCTGGATCATGAGGCTCCAGCCCGAGAGCGACAAGGCGCGCATGCGCACGATCCAGATTTACATGCAGAAGGGCGACCGCGAAGAGGTCATGCGCCAGTCGCTCGAGCTGGCCCGCCTTTACATCGAGCTCGGCCAGGGCGAGCAGAGCATCGACCTGCTCAAGAACGCCCAGGAAATGGATCCCAACAACCTCGAGATCGGGATCGAGCTGGCGGAGATGTACATCCGCGACGGCCACATCCCGGAGGGCGCCGCGCAGTTCCGCAAGATCGCCAACATCTATCTCGACCAGAACAACCTGGAGAAGGCCGCCGACGCTTTCAAACGTCTCAAGCTCATCCAGCCGGACGACCCCGCGCTGCTGTTCACCCTTGGCAACGTGTACGTCAACCTGGGCCGGCTCAACGACGCCGAGGCCGAGTTCCGCTCCATCCTGCGCCACGACCTGAACCACCTGGAAGCGCTCATGTCGCTCGGCATGGTGTGTCAGCAGAAGGGGCAGTTCCGCGACGCCATCCTCGCGTTCAACAAGATTCTCTCCATCAACCCGCAGGAGATCTCCGCCAAGGAGAAGCTCGGAGAACTGTACCAGGCCCAGGGCAACAGCAACGAGGCCATCAAGAACTACCTGTCGGCGGCCCACTCCTACCAGTTCGTGGAGGAAGAGGACAAGGCCATCCGCCTGTACCAACGGGTCGTTGTGCTCGATCCCACCAACCCCACCGCGTGCCGCGAGCTGACCAACATGGGCGCCGCCCTGGTGGCCGAGGGCGGCGACGAGCCATCGGTGTACGCCCCGGCTATCGGCCACATCGGCGGCACCGAGGTACCCGCGGGCGCTCCGGATCAGCCCGGCATGCCTGAAGAGCCGGTCTTCACCTCGATGGACGTGATGCCCCCGGGTGTGGCGCCCATCGACGATGGCGGCGACGACCAGTTTGCCCCTCTCACCGCGCCGGCGCCCAGCGCCACCGGCAGCCGCAAGTCCGGCGGGCTGGTCGCGAAAGGCGGCGGCGCCGATACCGGGGGCGGCAAGGCCATGCTGCCGCGCCCCGGCATGATGACCCCGCGCGGCGCAGGGCTGGTGGCCAAGAGTGAGGGCGCCTCCGCCGGGGGCGCCAAGCCGCGGCTGGGTGGCGGCGAGGGTGGAGGACGCCCAATGCTGGCCCGCTCCCGCACGTCGGAAGTGTCCGGAGGCAAGCCGCAGCTGATCCGTGGCCGTGACGTGGAGCCCGAGCCCATCGACGCCGCGCTGATGCCGTCCCCGTTCGCCGACCCGGGCCTGAGCGCGCCGCCGGTTCCCGAGCCGGAAGCGCCTGTCCAGGACTATGAGGAATACCAGCCGCCGCCTCCTCCCGCGGAGCTGTCAACGCCGCCGGAAACCTTTGACGTGCCCACCTTCGACCCGTCGCTTCTCAGCCCGGAGCCTCCGCCGCTCCCGCCCACGCCGGAGCCGGTGTTCCCGGCGTTTGACGAGGTCCCCGAGATGCCGGTGGGGTTCGCGGACGAGGCACCGCCGCTTCCGGACGCGGACTTCTCCAGTGAGACGGTGGCCGATCTGGCTGCCGAGACCTCGCCTGACTCGGCGCCAACGCCGCGTGGCGGCGGCTTGCGCAAGCGCCAGGGACCGGAAATTCCGCCCGACATTCCTCCCGAGCTGCCGGCCGATTCCTCCGGCGGCGGCCCGCGCCTTTTCTCGCGTGGCGGGGGCAGTGGCCTTGGCAAGCGCAATCGGCCCGGCGGCCTGCGCGCCCCCTTTGGCGGCTCTCGCTCGGATGCCGACGAGGATGCGCCACCCGTTGACATGCCGTCCATCGACGAGACCGTGGTCGATGAGCTGCCGCCCGTGGAGTCCGCGCCCGAGCCGGTGCATGAGGCCCCGCTCGAGCCGGTCTACGAGGCACCTCCCGAGCCCGCGTTTGAAGGCGCTCCGGAAGAGCCAGAGGCCGCGCCCACGTATGAGTCCGAGCCGGTGGAGGCTGCCGTCGAGCCCGAAGCGCCGCCCGTCGAGGAACCAGTGGAGTCGGCCGAGCAACCGCCGGAGCCCGAGGTCCCCGCTGAGCAGCCGGTCGCCAGCCCGGCTCCGGCCGCAACCGGCACCGCGGAGCCCAGCTTCGAGGCGCACCGCCTCGAGGAGTACCTGGGAAGCAATGACCTCAATCGCGCCATCCTGGCGTTCCGCAAGACGCTCCAGGAGAACCCCGCGGACACCGGGCTGCGCGCCCGCCTGGCGGACCTTCTCTTCCAGCATGGGATGGTGGATGAGGCGGCGGTCGAGTACATGACCATCGCCACCACCGACACCGACAACCCCGCCATCTTGCACCGACTTGCCGAGACCTACCTGTGGAGCGACGCGCCGGACAACGCCATCAGACTGCTCATCCACCTGTCGTACATGCACCGCCAGCGCGGCGAGTTCGACAGCGCCTTCCAGGTGCTGCAGGACGCGCTCGTGGTGGCGCGGGAGAATCCCGAGGCGCGCTTCGAGCTGGCCGACCTTTACGGACAGCAGGAACAGCAGGAGCTGGCCAACTGGCACCTGCGCGTCATGGCCGACATCGCCGACGAGCACAATGACGCGACTGTCGCGGTCGAGACCTACCGCAAGCTGTTTGGCATGACCGGCGACCCGCACGACCAGGAGCGGCTTGCCCAGATTTTGGAGAAATTCGGGCAGGTCGAGGAAGCCGTCGCCGAGTACCGCTCGCTGGCCCAGCGCTATGTGTCCGATGGCTCCGACCACAAGGCACGGCAGGTGTTCGAGCGCATCACCGCACTGGCCCCGCAGGATGTGGCCTCGCACGAGGCGCTCCTCGAACTGTATCGCCAGGCCGGCGACGAGGCCGCGACGCTCGAGCAGATTCGCGTGCTGGCGGGCGTCACGCGCCACGTCGGGGATCTCGATCGCAGCGCGCAGCTCCAGGAGGAGCTGGTCAAGCGCCAGCCCGAGGACGTGGAGGCGCGCCAGGTTCTGGTGCAGCTCTACCTCGACCGCGGGCGCATGGAGGAGGCTCGCACCGAGGCGCACGGCCTGCTGGAGGCCTGGTACAAGGAGAACCGCATCGCGGAAGCCGTCGAGCTGCTGGGCCGTTTCGTGGCCGCGGCGCCCGAGGACATCGCCATCCGCGAGCAGCTCATCCTGTTCCACGAGAAGGGCCAGGACTCGGACGCGGCGCTGCGCGAGCGACTCAACCTGGCGCAGGTCTATCTGGCGAAGGGGGCCCGCGACGAGGCGCTCAAGGTATACCAGAAAGCGCTCACGCTCGACGAGAATAACTCCGAGGTGCACTACCAGCTCGGCTTGATGTTCGCCGATCACCTGGGCGATCCGGCTGAAGCCGAGAACCGCTTCCTCAAGGTGAAGGAGCTGGAACCCACGCACAATGAGGCGATGACCCGTCTGGTGCACCTTCAGCTCAAGCTGAACAAGCCGCGGGAGGCCATCACCACCCTCAACGACCTCATCAAGATCGACAGCGGGAACGCCGCGATTCGCGATACCATCCTCGCCGACTACAAGGCGCGGGTGCAGGCCAATGCGGACGACGCGAACAGCCGCTTCACGCTGGGCGTGATGTACAAGGAGTTGGGCCTGCTAGACCACGCCATCGAGCAGTTCCAGGAAACCCGCAAGGTGCGTGACCTCATGCTGGCTTCGTACAACATGCTGGGCCAGTGTTTCGCTCTCAAGAAGGGCTTCAACATGCTGGATCTCGCGATCAAGCAGTTCCGCAAGGGGCTGGAGCAGAAGGGGTACCGCGACGAGGAGTACCAGGAGTTGCGATTCCACCTCGCGGAGCTGCACAACCAGAAGAACGAAGTCGAAGAGGCGCTCAAGCTCTACGAGGACGTCTACTCGATTGATATCAACTACCGTGACGTTGCTGATCGGATTCGTCAGATAAAGGCTGAGCAAGAGGGTGGCGGCAAGATCACTCGGCTACCGCAACGTTCACCCAACCCGCCCCAGCCGCCAGCTGATCCGAAGGCCCAGGAAGAGTCCGGCGGTTAGTGCCGGACGTTCTCGTATTGCTTACGCGAGAGGAACCGCATGTCTGACGAATTCGACAAAGCATTAGCCCAGGTCAACGCCCTCGTCACCCAGGGCAAGTGGGACGAGGCGCTCGCCTTGAAAGAGCAGCTTCTCAAGGTGCAGCCGCAGAACATCGCGCTCTACCAGCAGTACTGCCAACTCGCCGAGAAGAAGGGCGACATCCAGAAGGCGGTCACCGGCTACTTGAAGTGGGCGCAGGTCTGCCAGTCCCAGGGGAAGCTCGACGACGCGCTCAAGCTGTACCAGAACGTGCTCAACATGGAGCAGGCCGGCGACCGCAAGGGGCCCTTCAAGGGGGCCGGCGCGAACCCGGAAAGAATCAGGGAGTTCATCGGCCAGTACCGCACCGACATCTCGCTGCAGATGGGCAGCATCTTCCTGCACAAGAACCAGGCGGACGAGGCCATCAAGTACCTCAAGCTGGCGCTGGACTCGCCGATCGGCGCGCAGGACGCCCGGGTCCACACGCTGCTGGGCATCGCATACATGCAGAAGAACATGGACAAGGAGGCCATCGGCGAGTTCCAGGAAGTGGTCCGTCTGGCGCCCACCGAGGCCGCGTTCGCGTACGAGAAGCTTGGCGAGATCTTCATTCGCGGCGGCAAGCCCCCGCAGAGCACCATCGTGTGGTTCCGCAACGCGGGAGACCTGTATCTGCGGGGGCTT
>VGFD01000266.1 GCA_016868975.1 Armatimonadota bacterium
TCCTCCAGAGTATCGCGAACCTCGGTCCCGGGGGAGCGGAGAGGCAGCTGGTGTACTCGCTGCTGGGGATTCGGGCGCTGGGGCGCTATAACGTGGGCGTGCTCTGTCAAAGCCTCCAGGGAAGGAACGCCGATTTCTTTGCAAGCGACCTGCGACAGGGGGGGGTCGAGGTCCACGAGCTGCACGCGATGAACGGGACGGCTCCGCCCCTCGAAGGCGCCGGCGCGCTGTCTCCACTGTGGCGGACAGGCTGGGACGGGAACGCCTTCGGGCGCTCCATCCTGGACTATATGCGCGTCCTGCGACGGCTGCGGCCGCGCGTCCTGCACACGCGGCTGGATGCCCTCAACGTGCGGGCCGGGCTCGCCGGCGTACTGGTCGGAGTGCCGCGCATCGTGATAGGCCTCGAAACCCTGCCGCCGGTACACTTCGATTTCTTTCAGCCCTTCATGCGGCCGATCTACCGCTTCCTGTGCGCGCAGCCCAATGTAGTCTTCGTCTGCAACAGCAAGGCCGGTGCGCGATTATATGCTCGGTGGCTGGGAGTAGACGAGCGTCAAATCTCAGTATTGTACAATGGGGTTCCCTGGCCGGACGCGTCAGCATACTCGGAAGGGCGCGCAGCCGTGCGGGCGCGCCTGGGAATCCCGGCTTCCGCGGCCGTCGTGGGCAGCGTCATGCGGCTGTCCAGTGAAAAGCGTCCGCTGCTGTGGCTGTCCATCGCCGCCGAGATGGCGCGCCGACGCTCCGATGTGTTTTTCATCGTGGTGGGAGGTGGCGTCCTGGAAAGATCCGTACGAGCGGAGGCTCGCAGGCTTGGCCTCACGGATCGTCTGGTGCTCACCGGCGTGACGACGGATCCACTGCGCCTCATGAGCGCGATGGACCTGTTCCTCCTGACTTCGTCGAGAGAGGGGCTGCCGAACGTGCTGCTGGAAGCGCAGAGCCTGGGGCTGCCGGTGGCGGCCCCTCCCGTGGGCGGAGTTCCGGAGGCCATGGCGTGCGGGCGCTCTGGAATGCTTCTCTCGTCCTCGTGCCCGGAGCCCTGCGCCGAACAAATTCTTGATGCCCTGGCCGACGAGAGCTGGATGCGGACCGCGCGCCGTGAAGGTGCCGAGTTCGTCAGGGCGTTCTCCATGGATCGGATGATCCGGGAGACGCTTCAGTTGTATGAGATTCGTCCCGACGCTGTCGCCCATCCCTGACGCAACTGGAAGG
The DNA here is from genome assembly GCA_016868975.1 of Armatimonadota bacterium. Taxonomy (GTDB): domain Bacteria; phylum Vulcanimicrobiota; class Xenobia; order RGZZ01; family RGZZ01; genus VGFD01. The sequence continues at coordinate 1,219 of VGFD01000266.1, forward strand.
GGAGGGCGCGCCTGGACCGAAATCCGCGCCTGCCTGCGAATCTTGGTGGAAAGGAGCTGGGCGTTGCTCAAGGACTGGTTGAAGGTTGTGCGGCACAGCGCCAACATCATGCGGCTGGCATGGGCCGTTTTTTATGGCTGGCGGCGAGTGCGGGAGGCGTCCGCGGCAGGGTGCTTCAGCCGAGGCCGGCGGCCGCAGCGAAAACTGCTGCTGCTGGTGTGGGACTTCACCGGCGGCGGTCAGCAGAAGGCGGCGCTTAACGTGCTGAAGGTACTGCGGCGGGAGTTCCCCGAGTGGGCGCGGGTGATCGCGGGCGGGCAGGAAGCTCCGGGCAGCGTCGAGATGACAGGCGATCTTGCGGAGACGCAGGCGGATCTCGAAGGAACGCCGGGAGCCCGGATGATTCGCCTGCCCTCCCTGACCGGAGCACCGGACCGCCTCGCGGACGAGGTCATCTATCTCCTCGATCTGTTCCTGACGGAAAACCCTGCCCTGATTGACATACGCTCCGGGTCGCCTATCGCCGCCAAAATTGCCGCCGCCATGGTCGGGGTTCCGGTGGTGATTCATACGACCGGCGGTCAGGACTTCCGCCGTGGATACCCGGCGTTCGTCGAGAAGCTGATCAGTGGGCTGACGACGGCCTATCTGCACAATTCCGAATCCGGCAGACGTGGCTGGATACGTGCCGGAGTGGGAAGCCTGTCTCAGCACCAGGTGTTTTTTCACGGATTCGACCTGACTCCTTATCAGCACCCTGACTTGAGGGATCGCGCTCTGGCGTGGAGAGATCGTCACGGCATTCCACGGGACGAGGTGATTATCGCTGGAGCGGGCCGCTATCACGTATCCACCGGCTTTTCAGTCCTCCTGCGTGCGTTCGCGAAGCTCTCGGAACAGCGTGGCCGCGAGCTCATGAACAATGTCAGGCTGATGATCGTGGGCGGGGCTCCGCTCAACCGCCCGCGCACTCCGATGGAGATCGGAGTCAGGCAGCTGGCGGCGGAGCTGGGAATTTCGGACCGGGTCTACTTCGTTCCATGGCAGGATGAAAGGGATGTTGCCGCCATGTATGCGGCCGCCGACGTGTTTGCACTCTCCTCATTGTGGGGGGGTGTCGCAGGAACCCTGGTGCGGGCCATGGCGGCCGGGGTTCCGGTGGTTGCCTTCGACATCGGGGGCACGCGGGACGTGCTCCAACACGGCCAGAGCGGGATCGTCGTGCCAGCGGGAGATGCGCAGGCACTGGCCGGAGGCATCCGGCGCTGCCTGGACGATCCGAAAATGGCGCGGGCGTACGCGGAGCGTGCGCGGACGACGGCGGGCCTGGAATTCGGCCTGGAAACGATGCGCCATCGCATCGGCGTCATTTACAGAAATTGTTTGCGTGAAAACGGCAGGACTGCCTCGCTGGTCGAGCCGCTTCCGGCAGGCGTGAGGCGTTAGCGATACCCTTCGGCCTGCAGCCGGAAGAGGTGGGCGTAATGTCCATTGCGATCCAGCAAGGCCTCGTGGGAGCCGTGCTCGATGACGCGCCCCTCCTGGAGGACGACAATCTGTTCCGCCATGCGCACCGTCGAGAAGCGATGCGAAATAAGCACCGCCATCTGGTGTGGCGCCATTTGGCGCACGTGTTGGAAGACGGCGGCTTCGGCGGCCGCGTCCATGGCCGCGGTCGGCTCGTCGAGCACCATCACGTCCGCGTCCCGTCGCATGAACGCCCGCGAGAGGGCGATCTTCTGCCACTGGCCGCCGGACAGCTCCACGCCCTCCTCAAACCAGGTGCCGAGCCGGGTCTGGTAGGCGGACGGCAGCCGCTCGATGAAGGGCGCGGCGAGGCCCATGCGGGCGGCCTCCCGCCAGCGCGCCTCGTCGTCGAAATGCGGCTCGTCGCCGGCGCCTACGTTCTCGCCCACTGCCATCTGGTAGCGCACGTAATCCTGGAAGATGACCCCGATGCGGCGGCGCAGCACGCACAGGTCCCAATCTCGTAGATCCGTGCCGTCCAGCAAGATTTGTCCGCTTTGGGGACGGTAGAGGCGCGTCATCAGCTTGATGAGCGTGGTCTTGCCGGATCCGTTCTCGCCCACCAGCGCGAGTTTTTCGCCCGGCCGCAGGTGCAGGCTGACGCCGAACACGGCCGCCCGCTCCGCGTCGGGATAGGTAAAGCTGACGTTCTGGAAGCGGATGCCGTCGCCCGGATGCGCTCCCAGGGTGACGCCTCCCTGAGGCTCCGCGATGGGGTGATCGAGAAACTTGTAGAGCTCTGCGAGGTACAGGTTGTCCTCGTGAAGACGGCTGACGCAGTGCAGGCTGGCCATGGCCGACGCCTGACCCTGCTTGAAAATGAGGAGGTACATCGTCATCTCGCCCATGGTGGAGCGGCCGCCCATCGTCTCGTACACGATCCAGACGCACGCCCCGAGAAATGCCAGCACGCTGAGCAGGCTGAGCAGCCAGCCCCAGGCACCGCGCCGCAAGACGAGATCGTGCTCCTCGGAGATGAGGCGCTCGGAGATGGATGTGAACTTGTCCAGCAGCCGCCGCCCCAACTGAAACAACAGAATCTCCTTGGCGTGATCCTCGCGCGTCAGGACCGTCTGCAGGTATTGCTTCAGTCCGATGAACGGCAACTGGCGCCGATACAATTGAAATGCCCGTCCGGCAAACCAGGATTCCGATACGAACGCCGGGACCGCGGCTGCGACCAGGACGACGACGATCCAGGGCGAGAAGTGAAGCAGGAGGCCGCCGAACATGAGCAGCGAGAGCGTATTGCGCACCAGCTCGAAAGTTCGAGTCACCAGCTGGTAAGGACGGCTGGCGGCCTGTCCCATGAGCAGGTTCAACTGGTTGTGCAGGTCGCTGTCCTCGAAGTGCGGCAGCTCCAGGCGCAGCGTTTTCTCCAAGATCATCACCTGGACGCGCTGCGACAGTTGCGCGCGCAGCATCGACTCCGCCACTGTCTGCGCGCGCTGGGCCGCAGCCAGAACAGCCATCACGCCGGTCTCGGCGCACAGGTACCAGAGCGCCAGGGCGCGGCTCGCCTCCGAATGCGTCTGGGACGCCGCCAGCACCGCGTCCATCATGCGCATCGCGAGCCACGCCGCGGCGGCCGGCAGTATGCCGCACACCAGCGTAATGAAGGCCAGCGAGAGCGCCAGCGGGCGGCTCGTCGTCCACACCAGCGCGACGGCGCGACGCATCGATATCGGGAGCAGCCCGACACGCTCCAGGGCTCCAACCCGCTCGCGCGCGGCGCGCCGGCTCCCGGCGGCAGCAGTTCCTGCGGCTTCCATGTCAGTGAAAACGGCCGGCGTATCGCGGCCACGATGAGGTCATGAGAAGCGCGGTGGCTTCCACACTTGCTTCAGCAACTCCTCTGGCCGCCGGTTTCGCATCATCCCACCGATCGAGACACCAGCCGCACCACCGTGCGCATCAACTCGTCCTGGCTGAATGAGCCCTTCTGAAGGACCTGCCGCACGGCCCCGTCCAGGCGGGCCCTGTCCGCCTCGTCCAGGTCCTTCGCGGTCACCACGATGACAGGAATCGACCGTGACGGATCCACCTCATGAAGATTTGTCAGGAACTCGAAGCCGTCCATCTCCGGCATCATCAAGTCCAGCAGGATTACGCCCGGCTTTCCTACGCCAATGCGCTCGAGCGCTTCGCGCCCGTTGCTCGCCTCCTGCACCGTCCAGTGGTCGCGTTCCAGGAGACGCCGCACGAGGTCGCGGGCAGCCGGGTCGTCGTCGACGACCAGGACGTGGCGGCGATCCTCGCGGACCAGCCGCTCCACGGCAGCCACCAGCCGATCTCGGTCGAAGGGCTTGGTGAGGTAATCGGAAGCGCCCAGGGCCATCCCCTTGTTGCGGTCGTCCACGATGGTGAGCATGACCACGGGAATGTCCGCGGTAGCGGCGTCGCCTTTCAGGGTGATCAAGACGGTCCATCCATCCCGCCCGGGCATCATGACGTCCAGCGTGATGACGTCGGGATTCATGGTGCGGGCCAGGCGCAGGCACTCTTCGGGGTCGGAGCAGGACACAACGTGGTACCCCTCGCGGCCCAGGCAGCGGCGGATCAGATCGAGAGACGCGGCCTCGTCGTCAATCGACAGCACCGTGGCGCGGGGGTGCTTTACCGGCAAGGCGTGGACGCGCTCCTTGACCAGGCGCAGCACGTCGGTCAGCAGCTCCTCGCGCGCGAAGGCGCCCTTCTGGAGGATCTTCTGCACCGATCCGTTCAGTCGGGCGCGGTCTTCATCGGTCAGATCCTTGGCCGTGGCAACCACCACCGGAATGTTCCGCCATGCCTCGTTGCGTCTCAGCTCCATGAGGAACTCGAAGCCGTCCATCTCCGGCATCATCAGGTCGAGCACGATCACATCCGGAGTCTTCTCGCGCAGGCGCTCCAGGCCGAGACGGCCATTGGCCGCCTCGGTCACGGTCCAGCCCTCTTTCTCCAGGGTCCGACGAATCAGCTCCCGAGTGGGGGGATTGTCCTCCACCAGGAGCACGTCCTGGAGGCCCGGACGCCGGTGTCGGGCAATGACCGCGCGCAGCTGGTCGCGGTCCAGCGGCTTGGTGATATACTCGGCGGCGCCCAGTGCCATGCCGATCTGGTTGTCATCCAGCATGGATACGATGACCACCGGGGTCTCAGCAAGATCGGGATCGGCCTTGAGATGCTTCAGGACCGCCCAGCCGTCCATGCCAGGCAGCACCACGTCGAGGACGATGACGTCCGGACGATGCTCCCTCGCGATCCGAAGCCCCTCCTCGCCGGTCTCGGCGAGCATTACGCCGAACCCGTCGGCGGTCAGCATGCGGCTCATCATGCTGCGCACCATCTCATCATCGTCAATGACCAGCGCGCTGTGTGGGCGCAGCGTGGGCGGTGGGGTCTCGGTGAGTCCCGGCTCTTCTAAAAGAGGAGCGCGGGCCACTTCCGCGGGCACCTTGATGGTGAACGTGGAGCCCTGGCCCAAAGCGCTGGAGACGGTCACCTCGCCGCCCATCATCTGGCAGAAGCGGCGGGTGATGGTGAGACCCAGCCCGGTTCCGCCGTACTTGCGGGTAGTAGACTGCTCGGCCTGGGAAAAGGGTTGGAACAGCTTGAGAAGCTGCTCGCCGTCCAGTCCGATGCCGGAGTCCTTCACGGCGAAGGTGATCCACTGCCGCCCGCCCTCCGAAATGCGCTCCACGGTCAGCTCGACAGAGCCCCTGTCGGTGAATTTCGAAGCGTTGCTGAGGAGGTTGAACAGCGCCTGCCGGATCTTGGTGAGATCGGCGTGCATGCTCCCGATGCTGGCCTCGCACTTGACCGTCAGGGTATTGGCGTTTTGCTCGATCAGCGGGCGGATGGTGCTCACCACCTCCTCGATCATGGTCTTGATCTCAATGGTTTCAAGAAACAGCTCCATTTTGCCGGCTTCGATCTTGGAGAGATCCAGGATGTCGTTGATGAGCCCCAACAGGTGCTTGCCGGCTGAATGAATGCGGGCCAGATCCGGGATCAGGTCCTCCTGTCCCCCATCCACGGCTTCCTCCTGGAGCATTTCGCTGTAGCCGATGATGGCGTTCATCGGCGTGCGCAGCTCGTGGCTCATGTTGGCCAGGAACTGGCTTTTCGCGCGGTTCGCGCCCTCGGCGGCCTCCTTCGCGATGACCAGCTCCTCCTCGGTGCGGCGGCGCACCTGGGCCTCCTCCTCGAGCTCGGTGTTCGCCCGCGTCAACTCAAGCGTGCGCGCCGCCACCCGATCCTCCAGCTCAACGTTGGTGCTGCGCAGCTTGTTGATGACCAGCACCAGGCCAAGGAGGCCAACCAGGGAAATCCCTCCCAGGAGTCCAAAGGCGCCCCGCAAGCCGGCACGGCTGGTGGTGACGGCCGCCTCCATGGGCGTGATGACCTCGAGGGCGCCGCGCACGTCGCCTACTTTCCAATCTCTCCGCGGGCTGTCTGGATGCGAGTTGTGGCAGTTGACGCACCTTGGCCGCATCACGTCCGCGGTTGGCCGCATCACGTCCGCGGTTGCGTAGCGCAGCGCATAGCGCCCGTTGTAGGTGGTAAACGACCAGTACGGCTGTTTCGGATCCGCCCTCAGGTGCTGCAACGCCTCGCGCTCGAAGTCGTCCTGCGGCCCCTTGCCGGTCCCGCCAGGAAAGGGATAGTCGCTGTAGAGACGCGTCTCTCCCCCGCTGCCCTTTTCCGCCAGGCGGTTGCCCAGCCTCATGCTCAGCGTGGCCGGCAGCGGAATGGCTCCCTTGATCTTTTTGTAGTCGTGGGATACGGGAATGCCCTGGGCGCGCACGGTTTCCACCACCTCGGAAGTGTACAGCGTGCGCATCTCGGCCAGCGCCTCGGAAAAAAGG
>VGFD01000267.1 GCA_016868975.1 Armatimonadota bacterium
CTTCGAGCCGCTGAACGTGCTATGCTGAGGGCAGTGACCGAGCCGCGCGCCGACGAGACGAGCCTGGTGACCCGCGCCGCGGGGGGCGATGACGCCGCCTTCGAGACGCTGGTGCGCGCCCATTCCCCGCGCGTCTGGCGCGTGGCGCTGCGCATCCTGGGAAACGAGCAGGACGCCGGCGACGTGCTCCAGGACACCTTCCTCGCGGCGTGGCGGGCGCTGCCCCGCTTCCGCCTGGGAAATCCCCTTGCGCCCTGGCTCGCCACCATCGCAGCCAACCGCGCCCTCAATTTTTTGCGCGCCCGACGGCGGCGGGCCGACGAGCCGGTCGGAGAGCAGGCCGATCCGCGCGACGACCCGGCAGCCTCCTCCGCCCGCGCCGACGAGGCCCGCGCCGTGTACCGCGCGGTGGCTGCCCTTCCAGCAGCGCACCGCGCCGTGGTGGTGCTCCACTACACGGAAGATCTCTCCTGCGCGGCCATCGCCGAAGCGCTGGGCATGTCCCTGGCGGCGGTGAAAGTCACCCTGTTCCGCGCGAGGGGACGGCTGCGCGACCTCCTCGAAAAGGAGGCCACGCCATGAACATCCGCTGCGAGGCCGTCCGAAAAGCCGTCGACGAAGCGCTCAACGAAGGGCGCACGCCGATGGAAGTGGGCGCCCGCCTCCCCGCCCCGGTGCAGGCGCACCTGGAGCAGTGCGCCCCGTGCCGCGAAGCCGCCCATGGCCTGCTGGCCACCCACCGCGCGCTGGGCGACGCCCTGCGGGCGCCCGCGGAGCCGCCAGCGGACGCGGTGAACGCCGTGATGGCGCGCATCCGCCGCGGCGAGGCGCCGCTTCCCGAGCCACGACGCTCGTCGTGGCCGGCCCTGGCGGCGGCCGCGATCCTCATCGCCTCCTGCGCGTGGGGGATGGACGCGACGCAGGCCGCGTGGCAGCCGGAGTGGATGGCGCTGGCGACGCTGCTGGCCGATGCCGGGCGCGCGCTTTTCGAGCCCCTGGGCGAGTGGTGGACCGCCTTCGCGGACTTCCCCGCGCCGGGGGTTTCCGCCACGGTCGTGGTGCTGCTCGCCGCCGCCGTGGGCAACTGGCGGATCGTGGGAGGAATGCGCCGTGCATGAAGCGTTGCGCTCGTTCGTGGGAATGCTCACCGCGCTCACCCTCTTCGGCGCGGTGGTGGGCGCGCTGTGCGGCTGGTCGCTGGTCGGATGGGCGCTGTGGCCCACGCACAGCCGAGCGGTGCGCGACATGCTGCACGAAGCGTTCGCGCGCGCGCTGTTGGTCGGAACGCTCAACCTGCTGGCCTGCTTCGCGCTGGCGGCGCTGCTCAAATCCCCGCCGGTGGCGGTCCTCCTGGCGATCGGAATCGCTGTCATCACGCTGTCCGGCGTGAGCGGCCTGGGCGCCTTCGTGGGCCAGCGGATGGCCGCCGCGGCGGGCCTCGAGGCGCCCCTGCTGCGCGCCGCCGGGACCGGAATGCTCACGGTCGGAGTGGCGGCACTTCTACCGGTCGCGGGACAGGTTTTCGGAATCGCGATGCTGGTGGCGGCCTTCGGCGCCGGCATCATGGCGGTGCTGGCCCGCAAGGAATGATTTATTTGCGCATTGCGTGGAGCGCGGACGCGACCAGCAGCACCAGTCCCATGGCCGGCCACGACGGATAATCCGCCACTGTCACGAGGCACAATATTCCCACCAGCAGCGCGCGGCCCACCAGTGGCATCAAGACCTCGCCCACCATAAACCATGAGGCCACCCACCACGCGGCCGGCAGCACTACGGAGTCCTCGCGGACCGGGTGAATCCAGAAGACCATCGTGCGGGTCAGCGCGATGACCATCACCGACAGCAAGATGCAGCGCACCGCCGCGCCGCGGGTGCGCCACAGGCGGCTGGTGTCAAGCAGCGGCCGCGGGTGCAGCAAGGTCATGGCGAGCAGCGGCACGAACGCAAATTGCGGGTGGAAATTCGAGGCGGCCAGCATCACTACCGACCACAGCAGCGGATTCATCTGCGCGCCTTCCAGCAGCACCAATCCGCCGAGCCCGACCACCAGCATGGGGCTGCCCCAGACGGCGAGGTGCCGCTCGGTGACGCCCGGACTCGCACCGTCGAAGGCCGTCAGCGACAGGATCAGGAGCACCGCGTACACGCCGACGGCGGCAAGGGCGGCGCGGCGATCCGTCCACCAGGCCACCAGGCCGTACAAGAGAATCGCCGCCAGGGGCGCGAGCAGCGCGTCCACCAGCGGCTCAGGGCGGGTTTCCCGCCAGCAAAACCAGGCGCCAGGCGCCAATCCGGCCCAGGCCAGCGGCACCAGGCGCGCGAGTGCGAATGTGTTCATGCGAAGCAGCGTCGTTCCGTGGCGCGCTGCATTCATCCTCCCGTGTGAGGCAGGCGCGGACTCCGTGCTGCGCGAAAGAAAGCCCTCCAACATGCGATTCTCGCGCGCCTTGCTGGCGTTCGCCCTCCTGTTCCTCGCGGGATGCGGCGGAAAATCCACCAACCCCACGAGCCCGGGAAGCAGCAGCCTCTCGGATCCGCGTCCGGTGTTCCCGAACGTCGTGGGTCAGCCTCTCGCGGGCGTCGCGGCGGGAAATGGCCGGCTGGTCGCGGTGGGGAGCAACGGCGCGCTGAAAACCTCAAGCGACGGGCGCACCTGGATTGGCGCGGCCGTGCCGGTGGACGTGAACCTGCGCGGCGCGGTTTACGGCAACGGCGTGTGGGTGGCGGTGGGCGACGCGCAGACCATCATTTACTCAACGGATGCGGTGACGTGGCGAGTGGCCTCCGTGCCGCTCAGCGGTGTCGGCTTTCGCGGCGCCGCGTACGGCAACGGACGCTTCGTGGCAACCGCCAGCGACGGGGTTATCCTGACCTCAACGGACGGCGCGGCCTGGACCCAGGTCAACAGCGGCACCACGAATATTCTCTGGGGCGCCACCTATTCGCGCGGCCTGTTTATCGTGACCGGACAATACGGCACGATTCTCACCTCGCCGGACACCCAGGCCTGGACGCCGCGCGCCAGCGGCACGTCGAATTTCATCTGGCAGGTCGTCGACGGCCCCGGCGGATTTGTGGCGGTGGGCGACGAGGGCACGCCGCTGCACTCCACCAACGGAGTCGCGTGGACCATGCGGCCGTCGCCCACCCGCGAGGTACTCCGCGGCGTCGCTTTCGGCCAGAGCCAATAAGTGGCGGCCGGCAGCCAGGGCGCGCTGCTCTCCTCACCGGACGGGCTCACCTGGACGGCGTGCACCTCGCCCACGGTGGAAATTCTCCGCAGCGTCGCCTTCAACGGGAGCGAGTTCGCCGCGGTGGGCGACGCGGGAACCATCGTGATCTCGTACGACGGAACGCTGTGGGCGGTGGAAGAAACCGCCGAGGCCGAGGAGCTGTGGACCGTCGTTTTCGGCAACGGCCGCTACGTGGCGGGAGGCGCGCGGGGCCGCGCGTACTCCTCGGTTGATGCAGTCCACTGGATGGCACTGAACGTCCCCTCGACGGAGAATTTCTATGCGTCGGCCTATGGCCTGGGACAATTCCTGCTGGCCGGCTCGCAGGGCGCGATGCTGATCTCCTCGGACGGCATATCTTTTGAATTGGTAAATTCCGGCACGGATCAAAATCTCTACGGCGCGGCGTACACCGGCGAAAAATTCCTGGCCGGCGGCCTGGAGGGCGTGCTGATCGTGTCCGACGACGGCCGCAACTGGACGCCGCGCGCCACGCCCGGCTTCCACTCTCTGCGCGGATTCGCCTACGCCCACGGAGTGTGGATCGCGGCCGGCGCGGGAGATCTGTGGACCTCGCCGGACACCTTCACCTGGACGGAAAATCCCATCGGAATTGGTCATTTTCAGACCGGCATCACTGAGAAGAACGGCCGCCTCGTGGTACCCGGCCACGCAGGCCGCGTGTTGACCAGCACCGACGCGTTCAACTGGCAGGTCGCCTCGGCGGACACCCTGCAAAACACCAACAGCGCGTTCAGCGCCGGCTATTTCGTGCTGGGCAGCAAGGGCCTGTTCTCGGTCTCCGCGGATGGCCTGTCGTGGACCGCCATTCCGGCCGGCACCCCACGCACGGTGCGCGGACTGACTTACGGCAATGGCCAGTTCGTGGGCGTGGGCGGCGGCCCGACCGTGGTCACCTCCCCCAACGGGCTGTACTGGACGGCGCGCGCGCTGCCGTGAAAGACCCGACGCAACGGTTTTCCAACCGGGTGGACGATTACGTGCGCTATCGGCCCTCGTACCCACGCTCCCTGCTGAAAGTGCTGGAAAACCAGTGCGGGCTCACCGCCGAGGCTACCGTCGTTGACGTGGGCAGCGGGACCGGGAAATTGTCCGAATTATTTCTGGAACACGGCAACTTCGTCGTCGGCGTTGAGCCCAACGGCGAGATGCGCGCCGCCGCCGAGCGCCTGTTAAGTGATCGGCCGCGGTTTTCCAGCGTGGCCGGCCGCGCGGAGGCCATTCCCCTGCCCGACGCCAGCGCGGATTACATCATCGCCGGTCAGGCGTTTCACTGGTTCGACGCGGCGCCCACGCGGCGGGAGTTCGCCCGGCTTCTCAAGCCGGGCTGCTGGTGCGTGCTCATCTGGAACGAGCGGCGGCTCGCCGACACTCCGTTCATGACCGCCTACAACTCGCTGCTGCACCGCCACGCGGTGGAGTATCGCGCCGTCGATCATCGCAACGTGGACGGCGAGGCCATCGGAGAATTTTACTCCCCCGACGAGTATCACGAAACGCACCTCCCCTACGTCCAGCACTTTGATCGCGACGGGCTCCGCGGGCGTCTCATGTCGTCGTCCTACGCGCCCACCCCCGACGAGCCCGCGCATCCGGAAATGATGCGCGCGCTCGAACAATTGTTCAACGAGTTCGCGGAAAATGATCGCGTGACGTTTCACTACGACACCCGCATGTATTACGGGCACCTGCGCCAGGGATCCTGAGCCGCCCCGCGAATGCGGCGCGCATGCCATACTGCCAGCTTCCCCGCGGACGCAAATATTACGAAGTCTCCGGCGAGGGGCGGCCGCTCGTGCTCATCGCCGGCCTGGGAACCGACGCCACCTCCTGGCTGCTTCAGGTGCCGGCGCTCGGCGCCTCCTTCCGCACCGTCGTTTTTGACAACCTGTGCGTCGGCCGCAGCGACACCGTGGAAGGTCCGTATTCGCCGGCCGACATGGCGGACGACGTGGCCGGCCTGCTCGATCATCTCGAGATCCCGCGGGCCGTCGTGGTGGGCCACTCGCTGGGCGGATTCGTGGCCCAGCATCTCGCGCTGCGCCATCCAGACCGGGTGGCCGGGCTGGTGCTGGCCGGCTCGGCAAGCCACATGGACGCCTTCGGTCGCCACCTGCTGCGCGCCCTGCAGAGCCTGAAGGAGACCGTATCCCGCCAGGTGTTCGTGCGCAATTTCCTGCCCTGGATATTCTCGCGGCGCTACTTTCTCAACGAGGCCACCGTGGCGGTCGGCGTGTCCCTTTTCGTGAACAGTCCCTGGCCGCAGGGTGCCGAGGCGCACGGCCGACAGGTGGAGGCCTGCCTGGACCACGACCTGCGCAGCCGTCTTGGGGAGATCAAAGCGCCCACCCTCGTCGTGGCCGGAGACGAGGACCGCCTCACGCCGCAGGCGGAGTCCGATCTCCTCGCGCGGGAAATTCCCGGAGCGCGCCTTGAAGTCATCCCGGACTGTGGACACGCCATGATGATTGACCGGGCCGACGCGTTCAACGGGCTCGTGGAAGACTTCGCGCGAAGAGGGCCCGTTGTCTCAACCTGAAGCGCTCACCGCGCGGGTGCGTGCCCGTCGCTCGATCCCGGTGATTCTCGTTCTCGCGCTCGGCACGGCGGTGGCGCTGTTTGCCTACAACTTCGCGCGCCAGCAGACAGAGCGCCGCACCGCCGCCGAGTTCGCCATCGCCGCCCAGGATCGCTACCTCTCGCTGCGCGCCACGGTGGACCAGTACGTAGAGCAGATCGAGTCCCTGGCCGAGTTCTACGCCGCGACTCCAGACTTCAACCGACGGGCGTATCGACTCTTCGTCCAGCCGCGGCTCGCGCGCCACACGGGCATCTCCTCGCTGGAGTGGATCCCCGCGTGCCCCATGCGGAACGGGCCGAGTACGAGGCGCGCGCCCGCAAGGACTTCCCCAGGTTCAATTTCACGCGCCGCGTGCGGCAAGGCGTGATGGGCGTCGTGGAGCCGCGGCCCGTCTATTATCCGGTGTACTATCAGGAGCCGCTGGTCGGGGACGGCATCGCGCTGGGCTTCGATCTGGGCACCAATCCCGCGCGCCTGGAAGCCTTCACCCGCGCCATGGAGACCGCTCGGCCCTCGGCCAGCGCCCGCGTGATTCTGGTCGAAGAGACGCAGGGGCGTTACAGCGTGCTGCTCTTCGCGCCCATCTACCAGCGCCGGGCGGAGTCCGTCGAGGCGCGGCGCGAGGCGCTCGCCGGCTACGCCCTGGGCGTCTTCCGCATCGGCGACCTGGTGGAGGAGGCGCTGCGCCGCCACGAGCGGCAGGCCATCTCGGTCACGCTTTATGACGATTCCGCCACCGCGGACGAGCAGTTCCTCTACCACTCCCCGTTCGCTCCGGAGGACCTGCCGGCCCGAACCGCAGAACAGTCCTCGCTGCGCGTCAGCAACCCCCTGGAGGTGGGAGGTCGTTCCTGGAGGATGGTGGCCGCGGCCACGCCTGATTATATCGCCGCGCGACGGAGCTGGCAGCCGATACTTCTTCCCCTGGCCATATTTTGCCTGACGCTTGTGGTGGCGGGTTGGATGGCGGCGGAAATTCACCGCCGCGCGCGGGTTGAGGCGCTGGCCGCCGCGTTGCAGCAATCCAACGACGATTTGCAGCGCTCCTACAAGGAATTGGAGCAATCGCAGGAGGCGCTTCGCGAGAGCGAGCATCGGCTGCTCCAGGGCCAGAAGATGGAGAGCATCGGTCGGCTGGCGGGCGGCGTGGCCCACGACTTCAACAACCTGCTCACCGCGATTTTCTCGTATCTTGAGTCCGCAATGATGAAACTACCCCCGGACGACGCCGTGCGCAGCGACCTGGCACACGTTCAAGAGAGCGCCGAGCGGGCCGCCAATCTCACCCGGCAGCTGCTCGCGTTCGCGCGCAAGCAACCGGTGGCGCCGCGTGTCGTGCGGCTCGATCAGCTGGTCAATCGTCTCGCTCCCCTGCTGCGGCGACTCGTGGGGGCGGACGTGGAGGTGTCCTTCGAAACGGTGCCGGACCTGGGAAACGTGCGCATCGATCCGGGGCAGCTCGAGATGGTCCTGGTGAACCTCGCGGTAAACGCCCGCGACGCCATGCCGCATGGCGGCATCCTGCGCGTCACCACCGGCAACGTCACGCTGGAGGCGCCGGTCAATCCCCTCTGCCCCGGGGGTTCGCCGGGCGAGCACGTCATGCTGTCCATGACCGACACCGGCGTGGGGATGTCGCCGGAAGTGGAGGCGCAGATTTTCGAGCCGTTCTTCACCACAAAGGGGCCCGGCAAGGGCACCGGACTGGGCCTCGCCACCTGC